>DASVTM010000034.1:0-4663 GCA_036387575.1 Brevundimonas sp. | reverse complement strand
CGCGTGAGTTCGCAGCCGCTCGCTAGCTCAGCGAGCGGTAATACAGACCTGTGAGGGTGCGGGTGGCGAACATGACGCTTGAGTAGCCGTCACAGTTGACCGGCGTCAAGCGAGCGCTATCGGTTGTGGATGCACGCCTCCCTCATCCCACATCCCACCACAGCGAACGGTCCCATTGGCCGCATTCAGGTGCAGATGGCCCGTGAAGGTGGTCAGCTGTGGCTACGGTTCACGGCGGAGGGCGAGGTCGATCGCGTGCTCTGGCCGGCTCAGGCGACGCCAGGACGGGCGAACGATCTCTGGCGACACACCTGTTTCGAAGTCTTCGTCCGGACGCCGGAGGGCTACCGTGAGTTCAACCTGTCACCCTCGGGCAAGTGGGCGTCCTACGCGTTCGACGGCTACCGCGACGGCATGAGGGACGCCAGTGGGGTCGCCACGGTCGAGCCGCTGGACGGCGCCAGCGATCAGGTCGCCCTGGAGGCGCGTATCCAGTTGCCGCCAGACGCATCCGCATTCGGCCTCTCCGCAGTCATCGAGGACGTTGACGGAGGCATCAGCTATTGGGCCTTGGCGCATCCTTCGGATAAGCCCGACTTCCACCATCCCGACTCATTTACGCTGGAGCTTCCAGCGCCGGAGCCTGCATGAAATTCGGTATCGACCGCCTGATCTCCGAACCCGCGCTGCAGGCCGAGCTGAAGGGCAAACGCGTCGCCCTGCTGGCCCATCCGGCTTCGGTGACGGCTGACCTGACCCATTCCATCGACGCGCTGGCAGCCTTGGGGAATGTCAGACTGACCGCCGCCTTCGGCCCTCAACACGGGATGAAGGGCGACCTGCAGGACAATATGATGGAGACGCCGGACGAGACCGATCCGGTCCACGGCATCCCCGTCTTCAGCCTGTATGGCGAGGTGCGCCGACCCTCGGCCGAGGCGATGGCCACCTTCGACGTCATCCTGATCGACCTGCAGGATGTCGGTTGCCGAATTTATACCTTCGTGACGACGCTGCTCTATGTGCTGGAGGCCGCCGCCGAGCATGGCAAGACGGTCTGGGTGCTGGACCGTCCCAACCCCGCTGGACGCCCCATCGAGGGCCTGACCCTGCGCCCCGGCTATGAAAGTTTCGTCGGCGCCGGTCCCATGCCGATGCGTCACGGCCTGACGCTGGGCGAGATGGGCCTGTGGTTCACCGACCACTTCAAGCTCGACGTCGATTACCGCGTCATCGAGATGCAGGGGTGGCAGCCCGAACAAGCCCCCGGTTACGGCTGGCCGCTGAGCGAGCGCAGCTGGATCAACCCCAGCCCTAACGCCCCCAATGTCTCCATGGTCCGCGCCTATGCCGGCACCGTCATGCTGGAAGGTGCGACCCTGTCCGAGGGACGCGGCACCACCCGGCCGTTGGAACTGTTCGGCGCCCCCGACATCGTCGCCCGCGACGTCATCGCCGAGATGCGTCGACTGGCCCCGGAGTGGCTCCACGGCTGCGTACTGCGCGACTGCTGGTTCCAGCCGACCTTCCACAAGCACGTCTGCCAGCTGTGCAACGGGATCCAGATGCACGTCGACGATCCGCACTACGATCACGCCGCCTTCAAGCCCTGGCGGGTCCAGGCGCTGGCCTTCAAGGCCGTGCGCAACCTCTATCCCGACTACGACCTGTGGCGCGACTTCCCGTACGAATACGCCTCCGGCAAACTCCCGATCGACACCATCAACGGCGGCCCGGCGCTGCGGGAATGGGTCGACGACCGGAGCGCCACCGCCGCCGATCTGGACGCCCTGACGCTGCCCGACGAAGCCGCATGGGAAGAGGCGAGAAAGCCGTTCCTGCTTTACTGACTTTGACCCCTCTCCCGCCGGGAGAGGATGTCAGGTTCTGAAGCTTTCCGAACAGCGCAGCCTAGGCCGGGTTTTCTTCCAGGCGCTTGTCCAGATACAGGCCCACGCGGCGGTCAACGGCGTCCATGTGGTTCTGCCAGAAGTGGCTCGCGCCCTCTTCCAGCTCATAGTCGATGACGATGCCCTTCTGGGTGCGCAGCTTGTTGACCACGCGCTCGACCTCGACCGGCGGGACGATGGTGTCGGCCGTGCCGTGCAGGAACAGGCCCGAGGCCGGGCAGGGCGCCAGGAAGCTGAAGTCGTACATGTTCGACGGCGGCGACACCGATATGAAGCCGTCCGTCTCGGGGCGGCGCATCAGCAGTTGCATGCCGATATACGCGCCGAACTGATAGCCGCCGACCCAGGTCTGCGTCGCGGCGGGGTTGTTCGACTGCAGCCAGTCGAGCGCCGTGGCGGCGTCGGCCAGCTCGCCGATGCCGCTGTCGAACTCACCCTGCGACTTGCCGACGCCGCGCGAATTGTAGCGCAGGGTGGCGAAGCCACGCTGCTGGAACAGCTGGTGCAGCGTCACTGTCACCGGGTTGTTCATGTGGCCACCGGCCTTGGGGTGCGGGTGCAGGATCAAGGCGATCGGAGCATTGGCGCGCTTGCCCGGGGAATAGCGACCTTCGATACGACCGGAGGCGCCGGGCAGGATGACTTCAGGCATGGGGCTCTGGAATCCGTTCACATATGTCGTTTCAACGGCATGAATACTTGACCGCTGGGGTAGGACTTTCTAAGTCCACCTTGCGCGCCGCCGCTGTTCAGAAGGCGCGGGTCTTAGCACAGGACCCCTGAAAAGCGCGAGAATTTTGAAGGTGTGCGATGCGACTGTCGACCAAGGGACGATACGCCGTGATGGCGATGGCCGATCTGGCCAAGAATAGCCTCGCCGAGAACGGTGCGGGCCGTGCCGTTTCGCTGGCCGAAATCGCCATGCGCCAAGAGATTTCATTGAGTTACCTCGAACAGCTGTTCGCCCGTCTTCGCAAGGGCGGACTGGTGATGAGCGTGCGTGGACCGGGCGGCGGCTATCGGCTGGCCAAGGCCGCAGGTGACACCGTGGTCGCCGATATCGTGTTGGCGGTCGATGAACCGATCCGCGCGACCCGCTGCGTCGGCCATTCTTCGCCCAAGGGCTGCATGATGGCCGGCGAGCGCTGCATCACCCATAATCTGTGGGAAGATCTCGGTGACGAGATCCATCGCTATCTTGCCGGCGTCTCGCTCGAGGATGTCGTCCTGAATCGCACCGGCGCGCGCCGTTCGGTCGGGCAAGTCGAGGCCGGTTTGCTCTCGGCTGAACTGCTTTCAGTAGGGGCTCCGGCGTGAGCGTCTATCTCGACTACAACGCCTCGGGTCTGATCCGTCCGGAAGTGCTGGAGGCCGTGAACGCGACCCTGACCGACGGCGGCAACCCGTCCGCCATCCACGCTCTGGGCCGCAAGGCGCGCGCGCGTATCGAGACGGCTCGGGCCCAGGTCGCCAGCCTCGTCGGCGCCGATGCGACGGCGGTGATCTTCTCGTCCGGCGGCACGGAGTCCAATGGTCAGGGGCTGGCCAGCGCCTTTGCAGCGGGTTGCGACCGGCTGATCGTAGGCGCCACCGAACATCCCTGCATCCTCGAAGCCGCTGTCGCCTCGGGCAAGCCGGTCAAGATGCTGCCGGTCGACGCCAACGGCGTGATCTCGCTGGGCAAGCTGTCCGAACTGCTGCGCGCGCCCGGCAAGGCCGTGGTCGCCGTCCATCACGCCAACAACGAGAGCGGCGTCATCCAACCCATCGCCGACGCCGCCCGTCTGGTGCGCGAGGCCGGTGGCTGGTTGCACGTCGACGCGGTCCAGTCGGCGGGCAAGATCCCGGTCGATATGCGCACACTCGGCGCCGACAGCCTGACGTTGTCGGCTCACAAGCTGGGCGGCCCGCAAGGCGTAGGCGCTTTGGTGATGAGCGAGGGGCGATCCGCAGTCGCGGTCATCCATGGCGCAGGTCAGGAACGTGGGATGCGCGGCGGCACCGAAAACGTCGCTGGCGTCACCGGCTTCGGCGTGGCCGCGCAATCGTCGCTGCGTGACCTGCATCTCGCCGAGGCTCATCGCCCTTGGCGCGACTCCGCCGAGAGAACCGTCGTCGAGGCCGGCGCTGTGATCATCGGTGCTGGCGCCGACCGCCTGCCCAACACCCTGTTCATGGCCGTCGCCGACTGGGACAGCCCCCAGCAGATCATCACGCTCGATCTCGCCGGGATCATGGCGTCCGGCGGGTCGGCCTGTTCGTCGGGCAAGACCAAGCCGTCGCGCGCCATCCTCGCCACCGGCCGCACCGATCTGGCCATCGGAGGTGTTCGCGCCTCGGGCGGCTGGACCACCACTGAAGATGATTGGATCCGTTTCGCATCGACCTGGACCGAGGCTTACGCCCGCCAGCGCGAACGGGCCGCCGCACGCAAGAGGGAGGTCGCATAATGGCCGCCGTTCAAGAAACCATCGACGCCGTCGCGGCGCTGGAAAAGTATGAGCACGGGTTCACGTCCGAGATCGAGACGGAGTACGCGCCGCGCGGGCTCAGCGCCGATATCGTCCGCTTTATCAGTGAGAAGAAGGGCGAACCTGAGTGGATGCTTGAATGGCGTCTCGCCGCCTACGAGCGCTGGCTTGCCATGGAAGAACCGACCTGGGCCTCGGTGAAATACGAGCCGGTCGACTACCAGTCGCTGTTCTACTACGCCGCTCCCAAGAAGAAGAACGGACCCAAGTCGCTCGACGAGG
>DASVTM010000033.1:0-9026 GCA_036387575.1 Brevundimonas sp. | reverse complement strand
GACGGGGGTGCGGCGCTTTCGGTGAGGCGGAAGCTGCTCAGGACCCGCCGCGATCACCTGCTGGCGCGGTTGGCCGAGCGATTCCCGGACTGGGTCTGTCCCCGCCCGGACGGCGGACTATCGATCTGGGCGCGCCTGCCGGGACCGATCAGTTCGGCCCTGACGGTGCAGGCGGCGATCGAGGGCTTGCGGCTGGCGGCGGGGCCTCGCTTCGGCGTGGACGGCGCGTTCGAAAACCGCCTGCGTCTGCCCTACACCCTGCCTGAAGCCGAGCTTGATCTCGCCGTGGAGCGTCTGGCCAAGGCCTACGGAAAGCTGGGGCGCCAGAAGTTCGTGACGCGCAGCCCCCTCAACGCAGATCCCGTCTACTGAGCGCTAGACGTCGAGGTCGACGGTGATCGGGCAATGGTCGCTCGGCTGGGTCCATTCGCGCACGGTGTCGTGGATCGTGGCGCTGCCCGGGACAACCTTCGGCGTCAGGCCGGGCGAGGTCCACAGGTGGTCGAGGCGCAGACCCCGGTTCGACTTGCGAAAGTCCTGCGCGCGATAGCTCCACCAGCTCGCCAGCTTCTGCGGCTCCGGATAGGCGTCACGGACCACGTCGCTGAAGCCGCCCGCCGCCTGTAGCCGGTTCAGGGTCTCGACCTCGCCCGGCGTATGACTGACGACCCTGGACATATAGCGATGGTTCCAGACGTCGAACTCGCTCGGCGCGATGTTGAAGTCGCCCGCCAGCAGCAAGGGCGCCAACTGGTCGCGCGCAGCCATCTCGGCGGTCAGTCGCGCGTAATAATCCATCTTGTGATCGAACTTTTCGTTCAACTCCCGGTCCGGCAGGTCACCACCGGCGGGGATGTAGAAATTCTGGATCTCGACCCCCTCGACCAGGGCCGAGACGCAGCGCGCATGCTTGTTGCGACAGACGTCCAGCGCTGGCGCATCGATGATCGGACGACGGCTGGCGATCGCCACCCCATGCCAGCCCTTCTGCCCCGCGATCCGCAGATACGGCATGCCCATTTCGGCAAAGGCGTTCCGCGGAAACTGGTCCTCGAGGCATTTGATCTCCTGCAGGCACAGGACGTCGGTTTCGCTCTCGGTCACGAACCGCGCGACCTGCTCGATGCGCAGACGGACGGAGTTTATGTTCCAGGTGGCGATACGCAGGGTCATGCCCGGCTTCTAGCGAGAAAAAACGCCCGGCACGAGCGTGCCGGGCGCTGAAGTTTTTCTCTCTCACACGCCGCAATCGGGAGGGGATGATGTCCGACGCGGAAGAACGACCGCCGCCGTTCTGTGCCCAAAGTGTCACGCAGAAGAAAAAAGGTCAAATACTAAACTATGAAGCTTTTCCGTTGCGGCATAACCACGTTCATCGAATCGTCCGCACGCCGATATAGCGGTGGGGGGCGACTAGTTGCGGCCCTGACGACGCGTCGGGTCGCGCAGCTGAAACAGGCTCGCCGCCAGACCCGAAGCGGGCTGTAGCGTGGTCAGTTGGGTCCGCGTTCGACCGCCCTGTGCGTCCGTGATTGTCCATTCCTGCAGCCTCAGTGGGCTGCCGGCGAAGGCCAGGATCACCGAACCCTCATTCGGCTTGGCGCTGTCCCGCACCGTCAGCGCAAACGCGCCCGACTGCATGCGGGTCACGCGATCGATGCGTACGCCCTGATCGAGGCGGACGTTGCGAGCGAGGAAGGTCGACAGAGGCGTCGCCCCCAGCGGCACCTGACGGAAGACCTCGAGCCGGGGATCGTAGCGCTTGACGTTGTAGCCATCCGAGACGACCAGCAGGCCCGCAGGATCGGTGTATTCGAACCGCATCTTGCCCGGGCGCTGCAGATAAAAACGGCCACGACGTTGCTGGCCGCCTGGCCCGGTCTCGACGAACGTCCCCTGAGCCGAACTCAGGTTCTGCAAATAGGTCTGGGCCGTCTGCAGCGTCGCACGGTCCTCGGACGACAGCGAGGTCTGCGCGGCAGCCGGCAGGGCGGCCAGCCCGGCGATGGCGGCGGTTCCAAAAGCGAAGGCGCGGCGGGAAACGGTCATGGATAGAATCTTCCTCCCGTTCGGGATGGGTTTTCGATGACGCCAATCTGATCAGGGAGGCTGGCGTCGTTATGACCCAAGCCAGACCATATTCTGGCGCTGCGATGAAGCCCCGTTCATTACGCGGCTCCTTCGGCGAGGCGAAACAACGTCACACCCCGCAAACCGTTGCCGAAGGCGTTGCCGCGTGCGACCGAAAGGGTCACGCTCTCGGCATGAGCGCACATCCGGACCTGTTGGCGATCTGGGCCCGAGGCTGGGCCCTGACGCGCGGCGTTTCCCCACCCTCGTGGGACGACGGCGGCTGGCGGGTCGAGGTCGGGCTCGACGATCAGTTGCGACGCTATGTCTTCGCCAAGGCCGATGACGCCGTGGCTCGCCGTGCAGCAGCAATCTCGGAGCCCTGCATCTTTCTCAAGGTCTGTGCAGATGCACAGGAGGTGCGCGCCATTCTGCCCAATACATGGTCGTTGCGCCCATCGGGGTTTCTAATGACGTTGGACGGCGCGATGTCCGAAGGTCCTCCTCCACCGCAAGGTTATACGACGAGCCTCTGGCAAGACGGCGCGGTGACCTTCTGCACCATCCGGCACGCTTCCGGCGCTGAGGCAGCGAGGGGGCGGTTTGTGATTGTCGACGACCGGGTCATCTATGACCGGATCGCCGTCGACCCCGATCATCGGCGGCTCGGATTGGGTCGCCAGGTGATGCGCACGCTGGAGACCGCTGCAGGGGGGCCGCGCAAAGCCGTTCTCGTCGCCACAGAGGAAGGCCAAGCCCTTTATCGCACGCTCGGGTGGGGGCTCCACTCGCCCTACACGACGGCTGTCATTCCCGGGTGAGCCGCTTCTACAAAACGCCCCTTTTCGAGCCGAAAGCTGAGCCATGAACCGCTCGCCGCACATTCTCAACGTCTCGTCGAACCTACTCGGCATCACCCTGCTGATCATCGCAGGACTGCATCTGACCGATAAGGCGGCGCAGTCGTTAGCCGACGAGATCGCATGGTTGGGCGCAGTGTGTTTCCTGCTGGCGTGCTTCCTGTCCTATCTGTCGATCGGGAACGGCCGAGCAAGCGCACGGTTGGAAATCTGGGCCGACCGGATATTCCTGACCGGCATGACCAGCCTGTTCTGCGCCATCGTCGTTCTTGCCCTGCCGGGCTCGATCATGCGCTGAGGCAATCAGTCAGCCTTGAAGGCCTGATCGCAGAGCTCGGCGCCGAAGGCGTCGGACAATTGTTCCTCGCTCTCGGCCATCTGGAAGATGCCGAAGCGGCTGCCCATGATGGTGCGACCGATCTCGTATTCCGCCACGACGCGGCCCGTCGCGGGATCGACCAGACGGGCGTGGCCGCGCAGGACGTTGGCGCCGCCGATCAGCATGACCTGAGCCGGATTGGCGCGGTCGAACCGGCTGATCGTGGCCTCAAGCCGCAGGGGTTGAGCGCCGGTGGCGCAACCATCCAGTTTCTTCTGCACGTGGTCACGGAAGATGCCGGCGAACTCGGGGCGCACGGTGACCTTGTCGTCGGTGGTCAGGCGAATCTCGGACACGCGCGCACCAGAAGCAAGGGCCGGATCCAAAGCCGAGACGGACTTTGATCGGGACATGCTGACGCAGCCGGACAGGGCGGCAGCGCCACCGATCAGAGCGGCGACGGCGATTGAGCGAGAGAGGCGCATGAGGTTCGATCCTGACAGTTCGCAGCGGCAACGCTTGAGAGCCGTTTTCCGTTGCGACATCGATCTTCGACCAGTCAGTCCTGGCTCATCGCCTCGGCCAGCAGCCGGGCCTCGGCGGCGCGGCTGGAACCGGCGCGCCAGGCGACCACGATCTCACGGCTTGGAGCGAGCGCACCTGCCCGGGGCGTGATGTGGCGGATGACCACCGACGGCGTGTCGGCGAGCCCCGCCTTGACCGCCATCTGGGGCAGGAAGGATACGCCAAGTCCCGAACTGACCATCTGAACCAGCGTATGCAGGCTGGTGGCGGCGAAGACGTCGTCGCCCTTGGGCGCTTCGATGTCGAAGGCGGCCAGCGCCTGATCGCGCAGGCAGTGACCGTCCTCTAGCAGGATCAGGTCCTCGGCCTTGAGCGAGCCCGACTGGATTGCGCCCGGCGCGGCCAAGGCGTGGCCGGCAGGGGCCGCCGCCACGATCTCGTCGTCACTGATGTGGGCGTGCTCGATCCCCGGCGCGTCATACGGCAGGGCGATGACGGCGGCGTCGAGCTGGCCGGCTTTCAGGCCCGCGATCAGTCGAGGCGTCAGGTCTTCGCGGATGAACAGGCGCAGCGCGGGATAGGCCGTCTTCAGGGCCGGCAGAGTGGCGGGCAGCAGGAAGGGCGCCACGGTCGGAATGATGCCGAGCCGGAACCGGCCCGACAGGGGCCGTCCTGCACTACGCGCCGCCTCGACCAGATCCTCGGTGCGGGCCAGCACGTCTTCGGCGCGTTTGACGGCCTCGATACCAACGGCAGTCAGCTGGACGTTGCCGCGTGTGCGCTCAACGACCGGAGCGCCCAGGATCTTCTCGAGCTCCTGCACTCCTGCGGATAGCGCAGGCTGGCTGACGTGGGCGGCCTCGGCGGCGCGGCTGAACGAGGCGTGTTCGGCCAAGAGCTTGAGATACTGGAGCTGTCGCAGTGTGGGGAGCATGTGAGCCACATAGGTGCTCACTATGGAGAAAGCCACGATCATTTAGTCAGGCTATGGGAGGTCCCCAATGGCTGTGCCGCAGGGGACCGCCCAACCCAATCGTCAGGCGTCGACCGCAGCCGTGCCGAACTCTTCCTCGAGGGTGACGTCGAACCGGTCGGCGTTCATCACCTTGGCCCAGGAGTTGGCGAAGTCGCGGACGAACTTCTCGCCTGCATCCGCCGAGGCGTAGACCTCGGACAGGGCGCGCAGTTGCGAGTTGGAGCCGAACACCAGATCGGTCCGGGTCGCGGTCCACAGCTCTTCGCCGGTGATACGGTCCGTGCCGAGGAAGACCTCGTCACCGCGATCGTCGACCTCTTTCCACGCGGTCGTCATGTCGAGCAGGTTGACGAAGAAGTCATTGGTCAACTGGCCCGGACGTTTGGTCAGAACGCCGTGCGGCGTTCCGCCGTGGTTGGCGCCCAGTACGCGCAGGCCGCCGACCAGCACCGCCATCTCAGGCGCGGTCAGACCCAGAAGTTGGGCCCGGTCGACCAGCAGCTCCTCGGTCGGCACGTTGAAGCGCACCGACAGATAGTTGCGGAAGCCGTCCGCCTTGGGCTCCAGAACGGCGAAGCCCTCAACATCCGTCTGTTCGGCGCTGGCGTCGGTACGGCCCGGCGTGAAGGGAACCTCGATCGCATGACCGGCCGCCTGAGCCGCTTGCTCGATCCCGACCGAGCCGCCGAGCACGATCAGATCGGCGATCGAGACGTTCGTCCCCGACCCGGCCTTGATGCCCTCATAGACCTGAAGCACGCGCGCCAACTGGTCCGGCTCATTGACCTCCCAACTGCGCTGGGGCTCGAGCCGCAACCGGCCGCCGTTGGCGCCGCCGCGATGGTCCGAGCCGCGATAGGTCGCAGCCGAGGCCCAGGCCGTCTTCACCAGTTCGGCTACGGACAGGCCCGAGGCTGCAATCGCATCCTTCAGCACCCGGATGTCCGCATCGCCAATGGCGGGCCCTGTCCGCCGCGGAATCGGGTCCTGCCAGATCAGCTCTTCGGCAGGCACTTCCGGGCCGAGGTAGCGGGACTTCGGTCCCATGTCGCGGTGCGTCAGCTTGAACCAGGCGCGGGCGAAGGCGTCGCCGAAATAGGCCGGATCGGAGCGGAATTTCTCGCAGATCGCGCGGTAGGCGGGATCGACCTTCAGCGCCATGTCGGCGGTGGTCATCATGGTCGGCACCTTGCGGTGCGGGCTGTGCGCACCCGGAGCCAAGGTGTCTTCGGGGTTGCCGACGGGCTGCCACTGCTTCGCGCCGGCCGGGCTGCGGACCAGTTCGTACTCGTGGTCCAGCAGCATGTCGAAGAAGGTCATGTCCCAGGTCGTCGGCGTCGGGGTCCATGCGCCCTCAAGTCCCGAGGTAATCGTATGGTCGCCCATGCCGCTCTCGTGGCCGGACTGCCAGCCTAACCCTTGCTGGGCGATATCGGCGCCTTCGGGATCGGAACCGACCTTGGAGGCGTCGCCCGCCCCGTGGGCCTTGCCGAACGTGTGACCACCGGCGGTCAAGGCCACCGTCTCCTCATCGTTCATGCCCATCCGCGAGAAGGTCTCACGAATATCGCGGGCAGACTGCAGCGCCTGGGCGTTACCGCCCGGGCCTTCGGGGTTGACGTAGATCAGGCCCATCTGGATCGCCGCCAACGGCGCCTCGAGGGCCTTGCCGGACTCCTCGTCGATACGGGTTTCGCCCAGCCACTCTTCTTCGGTGCCCCAGTAGACGTCCTTCTCGGGCTCCCAGACGTCGGCACGACCGCCGCCAAAGCCGAACACCGGGCCGCCCATCGACTCGATCGCGACGTTGCCGGCCAGGATCATCAGATCGGCCCACGACAGGTTCGCGCCGTATTTTTGCTTGATCGGCCACAGCAGGCGCCGCGCCTTGTCGAGGTTGCCGTTGTCCGGCCAGCTGTTCAGAGGAGCGAAACGCTGCTGGCCCGCGCTGGCGCCGCCGCGCCCGTCGCCGGTGCGATAGGTACCGGCCGAGTGCCAGGCCATGCGAATGAAGAAGGGGCCATAGTGGCCATAGTCCGCCGGCCACCAGGGCTGACTGTCGGTCATCAGGGCGGTAAGGTCGCGCTTCACAGCAGCGTAATCGAGCTTTTTGAACGCCTCGCCGTAGTTGAAGCCGTCGCCCATCGGATCGCCCGATCGACCCTGCTGATGAAGGATGTCCATGGACAGGTGGTTTGGCCACCAGTCGCGATTGTTGCGGCCCAGCAGGGTCCGCAGCGCTGCGGGCTCCTTTTTGGGGTCGTTCAGGGGTGTGGGATCCTGTTCGCCGTCCATGGTCGTTCCTCCAGATTTATGATCGTTAGCTCGAGCCTATGCCCCGCAGGTTGAAAGAGACAATCGATAGATTTTGATGTCGCTAACAACTGAACTTATGACGATTGGCCTTCTGAGTGAGCCGGCCTTCATAACCTCAGTCTATTCGCAAGTGCGAAATGATCGATTTGACTTCGCAGGTGCGAGGGACCATCTGGAGGTCACCGGCTAGGGGCTCCCCCTCCTCGCCGTATCCATTTCAGACAACCTCCCAGGAGATACGCGCATGCTCGGCGTTGGCGAAACCCTTCCGAACTTCAAGATCACCGGCGTAAAGCCCGGCTTCAACTCGCACGAAGAAAACGGCGTCTCGGCGTTCGAGCCGCTGACCGAAACCTCATTCGAAGGCAAGTGGAAGGTCATCTTCTTCTATCCGAAGGACTTCACCTTCGTCTGCCCGACCGAAATCGCCGCCTTCGCCAAGCTCGGCAAGGACTTCGAAGACCGCGACACGATCGTGCTCGGCGGCTCGACCGACAACGAATTCGTCAAGCTGGCCTGGCGCCGCGACCACGCCGACCTCGACAAACTGCCGATCTGGCAGTTCGCCGACACGGGCGGCAAGTTCGCCCGCGCCCTTGGCATCCTCGACGAAGCTGAAGGCGTGGCCCTGCGCGCGACCTTCGTCGTCGACCCGCACAACGTCGTCCAGCACGTCTACGTCACCAACCTGAACGTCGGCCGCGCGCCTGACGACACCCTGCGTGTCGTCGACGCCCTGCAGACCGACGAACTGTGCGCCTGCAACCGCCCTGCCGGCGGCGAAGTCATCGCAGCCTAAGCGTCTGACCTGACGAAACAGAAGGGCGGCGGCGGATCACCGCCGCCGCCTTTTCTTTACCTGCCATCCATCAGCGCCAGCGTCCGGCCAAATGGCGGCGCTCACGGTCATCCCCATATCTGCGGCTCAAGCAGCGAGGCTCCGCGAGCCGAGCGGTAGCCGCTTTCCGAAGGAAAAATCATCATGTCGATCGACACCGTCCGCGATCTGCTTCCCGCCTACGCCAAGGACATTTCCCTGAACCTCGGTTCGCTGGCCTCCGAGACCGTGCTGACCGACCAGCAGAAGTGGGGCACGTTCCTCGCCTCGGCCCATGCCATCGGCGTCGTGCCCGTGGTCAAGGCGATCGAGGCCGCCGCCGCCGAACACCTGTCGCCGGAAGCGATGAACGCCGCCAAGGCCGCCGCCGCCATCATGGGCATGAACAACATCTACTATCGGTCGCTGCACCTGATGCACAACCACGAGTACCAGACCCTGCCGGCCCGTCTGCGGATGAACGTCCTGGCCAATCCGGGCGTGGACAAGATCGACTTCGAACTTTGGTCGACCGCCGTCTCGGCGATCAACGGTTGCGGCGCCTGCCTTGACGCTCACGAAGGCGAACTGAAGAAGCACGCCGTCCCGTCGGTGCAAATCCAGACGGCGCTGCGTATCGCCGCTGTGGTCCACGCCGCCAGCCGCATCGCGGCGTCTGAAGCGGCGCTCGCCGCTTAAGCAAGAGCGCTAACGCGAGGCTCGCGGAGCCTCGCTGCTTGAGCGTTTAGAGTGAAACGAGGGACTGACAGCGGCAACGTCGTCAGTCCCTTTTCTCGTTTTACGCCTTGTTGTCGTACGATCCACCGTTGGTGGCGGGGGCTTCGGCGTAGGCGCTGGAGGCGGCTTTGGCGCCTGAGCCCTTGGCGGCGACGACGACCATGGCCGGGCGCACGGTGCGGCCGAACAGTTCGTAACCGGCCTGCATGGTCTGGATCACGGCGCCGCCTGGAACGGTTTCCGACGGCTGTTCCATCATCGCCTGATGCAGATGCGGATCGAAGGCCTCGCCCGCTTCAGGAGCGACGCGCTTGAGACCGTTGGAGGCGAACGCGCCCAGCAGGGATTTCTCGGTCAGTTCCAGACCGATGACGAGACCGGCGGCTGCGCCCTCGGCGTCTTTGG
>DASVTM010000032.1:0-1903 GCA_036387575.1 Brevundimonas sp. | reverse complement strand
CCGAATATCTCGGCCATCCGGCGGAGGGCGAATACCCCCGCGCCTCGCCCCTGTTGGCCAATGACGAAACCCTGCGCCGCCAGCCGCCGACGCTGGTGATCACTGCCGAGATGGATCCGCTGCGAGACGAGGGGCAAGCGTATGCCGATCGCCTGCGGGCCTTGGGGGTTGCCGTGGAATATGTCTGCACGCCCGGCACAATCCATGCCTTTGTGTTGTTTGCCGGAGTTCTGAAACGCGGCGACGCCGGGTTGACGCGGATCGCTAACGCCTTCCGGCAAATGACGCGCTGATCGCTTGCGTTGGGTCGCACAACGACGTTCAGGGGCTTGGGCCGTTCCGCAGCAGCACTTTGCACGAGGATAAAGGCGCTAACCAAGCCGTCCTGCCGACGCCTTGTCCGGGCAGGCCGGGCGACGTCGGCTTATGGCGCTTCCGAGACCTTAGCCGCCACTGACACAACGCGGCGGCTCGGAATGTCTGATGTCGGCGGACCGCTAGAAACTTCTGCTGAAGGAAAGCGACAGATTTCGCGGGCGCTGGGGCGTGGTGACTGTTTCCTGATCGACGAGGAATGGATTGCCGTAGCCGAAGGTGTTGCCTGCGCCGCCCAGCAGATTGTCAAGGCGCAGGGTCGCGGACCAGGCGCCCAAGCTGATGTTAGCGGCCAGTTCGGAGGTGAAATAATCACCCATGTCGGCGAGGCTTGTGGGCGTCAGCCGTTGTTTCGATGGGCCGACGTAGCCGATGGTTCCGCTTATCCAGCCCGGCAGGTCGAATAAGACGCCGTCGCGGCGCGCGCTCATTGCGCCCATCAGCTTCGGTACTCCCGGCAGATCGCTGTCGGTCGCTAGGGGATAGCCGTCGTCTTCCGCGTTCAGGCGGGGGTCGTTGGCCATCAGGTTGAAGTCGATGCGCCAGTCGTCGTCGCGCCATACGCCCTCGATTTCCAGCCCCGTGTTGTCGGCTGAACCGATGTTGGCGGTGAAGGGCAGGCCGTCGCGCGATACGCGGTCCGACTGGATCGAACGCCAGTCGACCACGAAGGCGGCCAGACGCAGGGCCAGACGATCGTCGAGCGTGCGCCAGCGCAGGCCGATCTCATGGCTGAACAGGTTGTCGGGCAGGAAGGCGCGATAGGGCTGGGCGCCGGTTCCGGGCTCGCCGTAAACGCCGTCCAGCACGGAGCCTCCGTTGAAGCCGCTCATGCGGTAGCCGAGGCTGGTCTGGGCATAGACGAGGAGCTCTTCGCGGAAGGCGTATTCGATCACCGCCTTGGTCGAGAAATCGTCGTCCCTGATCTCGCCTTCGAACGTGTCGGACAGCACGCCGCGTCGATGCGCTTCGATGGTCGAGTCCATCACGGCGGCGAAATAGCGACCGCCCAGCGTGATCTCGAGCCGGTCGTTGAGCGCCCAGGCGATCTCGCCGAACACCGCCGCCTCATTGGTCTGGTCCTGTTTGGTCGTTTCGTAGAGGCGAATATCAGGGGCGACATCGACCATCTCGCTGGTCCGGTCATGGCTGTAGCGAGACACAGAAAGCCCGGCGAGCCAGCGGAACGACTGCGTGTCCGGGGATGTGACGGAGGCCTCCAGCGCGAAGGCGAGAATGTCGTCGGTCTCGTCATAGGCTAACGAACCACCAGTTCCGCCAAAGCGGGCTGCGACGGTGGTCGCATCGTATCGACGATCAAGGTCATGAGCCTGAAAGGCGCTGCTCAGCTTCACTACGCCCCAGTCGTAATCACCGCTCGCTGACAGGGAGAGGCCGTTGAAATCGTTGTTACTGGGCTCAGCTAATGACAAGGCTCGCTCGTAGGGCGGCAGCGACTTGAAGCCATACTGGCTGTCGTCGATGTGCAGAACCTGGGACACCGCGCCAAACCGCACCGCCCAGTCGT
>DASVTM010000031.1:0-2730 GCA_036387575.1 Brevundimonas sp. | reverse complement strand
TTGGTAGCGGTCGATCCCGCGTGGTTCGACAAAAGCGTCAAACAACTGCGCGGCCGCTGGAGCGGAACCCGGTCCCAGCCTGTCACTGAGGGCGAGACGCGACTCCTTGCGGCCCTGCATGACGATCGACCGGGAGCGGAGTCCGTCCTCAGCCCCCCGCCCGATCCCGAACAGCCGGACCGCAACGCCGGCCGTCGGCTGCGCGTCTGGAAGCAGTTCTTCCGCTCGCGTCGCATGGCCGAGCTGCCCGTCAGCCAGCATTATTTCAACGTCGGCCACACCAGCCTGAATACGCCCGACATCCTGTCTTCGTTGAAGGATCATGGGGTCGATACGGTCGTTCTGCTGCATGACCTGATCCCGATCACCCATCCCGAGTTCTGTCGCCCGGGGGACGGTGACAAGCATCGCAAACGCGTGCTGACCGCGCTGAACTATGCGTCGCGCATTCTGGTGAACTCGGATTACACCGCGCACGAGCTTGTCCTGTTTGCCCAACGGGAAGGCCTGCGCCCGCCGCCGATCGAGGCCATCCATCTGGGGCTGGAACCCAGTTTCGTCGCCCGACCGACAGCTTCGACCCTGCGTCCCTACTTCGTTCATGTCGGCACCATCGAGGCGCGCAAGAACCTCGCCTTCCTGCTGACCATCTGGCGCAGGCTCGAGGAACGGATGGGTGACAAGGCTCCGCGTCTGGTGCTGGTCGGTCGCTATGGCTGGGAAAACGAGGCGGTGCTCGACCATCTCGAGCGCTCACCAAACCTGCGCGGTCTCGTGCATCAGGCGTCGAACCTGGCCGACGAAACTCTCGCCATCCTGATGTCTAATGCCCAGGCGGTGTTGGCACCTTCGTCGGTGGAGGGGTTCGATCTTCCGGCGGTCGAGGCCTGCGCTCTGGGGGCGCCGCTGATCGCTTCGGACATCCCTGCCCACCGCGAACTGGTCCCGCAGGCCGAGTTGATCGATCCGCTGGACGGTCTCGGTTGGCTGGCGGCGCTCGAGCGAGCGACGTTGAAAAAGCCCGAGGCCCCCGCCTACCGCGCCCCCACGTGGGACGAGCATTTCGACAAGGTGGCGCGGACGCTGGGCCTTACGGCCGCCTGAACATCAGGCCGCCTTGGCCAGGCCCATCCCGACGTCGGCGAGGATTTCCAATGAGCGCACCCGGGCTTCGTGGGACCAGATCTGGCTGGTGATCATCAGCTCGTCCGCTCCGGTGCGGGCGATGAAGCTCTCCAGTCCGCGTTTGACTGTCGCCGGAGATCCTACAGCCGAACAGGAGAGCGCCTGGGCGATCATGCCCTTGGCGCCGGAATCTAGCGAAGCCTCATAGTACTGCACTGGAGGCGGAAGCTTGCCGGGACGGCCGGAGCGCAGATTGACGAAGGCCTGCTGCATCGAACTGAACAACAGGTTCGCCTCCTCGTCGGTGTTGGCCGCGAAGACGTTGAAGCCGAGCATCACATAGGGCTCCGACAGATATTCCGACGGGCGGAAGGTCTCGCGGTAGACTCGAATGGCGGACATCATGTCGCCGGGCGCGAAATGGCTGGCGAAGGCGTAGGGCAGGCCGAGATGAGCGGCCAGCTGCGCGCCGTAGGTCGAGGAGCCGAGGATCCAGACCGGCACGGCCTGACCCTCGCCGGGGTTGGCGCGGATGGCCTGATTGTCGTCGGCCGGCTTGAACCAGTGCAGAAGCTCCATGACGTCTTGCGGAAAGGCGTCGACCTCGCCCTGCAGCGTGCGGCGCAGCGCCCGTGCGGTAGCTTGATCGGAGCCCGGAGCGCGCCCGAGACCGAGGTCGATTCGCCCGGGATAGAGGGCATTCAGGGTGCCGAACTGCTCGGCGATGACCAAGGGCGCGTGGTTGGGCAGCATGACCCCGCCGGCGCCGACCCGGATCGTGTTCGTCGCCGCTGCCACCGCCCCAATCACGACGCAAGTCGCCGCCGAGGCGATGCCTTCCATGTTGTGGTGCTCTGCCAGCCAGTAGCGGTTGTAGCCCAGACGCTCGGCGTTGCGCGCAAGGTCGATGGTGTTGGCGAGCGCCTGTGACACATCCGAGCCCTGCGGCACCGGAGCGAGGTCGAGGATCGAGAGCTTGGTCATGAGCAGGATATGGGGAGGTTCGCCGCGATGAAAACCCTGCAACTCGGACTGTTGCTTTCAAACCATGCGGACCCTGACTGTGTGGGTTCGCCCGGTGGGTGTTCGGATGCGACACAAATCGGTGATAGGTATTAGACTTGGACGAATGCCCAAGCCGGAGCCCTTTGCCGTATGCGTCGCTTTCTGATCTGGTCGGGCCTGGCGGTCGTGATCGGCCTTATCCTCGCCGTGAGCGGATACCTCGCGTACGACTATTTCTACGCCCGCTTCCAACCCGTGACGATCGCGAGGAACCAGGGTCAGATCCAGCGTCTGCTCGATGAGGCGTCGTGGGTGTCAGCCGGCGGTGGGGACGAGCCCCTCTACATCATCGGATATCGCGACAGCCCGGCCACCCAGGCCTATCAGCGTCAGGAAGCGGACAAGCTGAAGGCCGGCGGCGTCGATGTCCGGATCATCATGTTCGCGCGCCCCGACAAGGAAGGCGCGTCCCAATCGACGGCGGCCGAGCGCGCCACGCTCGCGGAGCTGTGGCTGACACGGGACTGGAGCCTGTATGAACGCTGGACAGCGACGCCATCGAAAGACTGGACGGCGGCTGGCATCCCGATGTCCGACGGC
>DASVTM010000030.1:0-1611 GCA_036387575.1 Brevundimonas sp. | reverse complement strand
AGACATCCGCCATGACCGAACCCGAAATCCGCCACAACGAAGCCTCCCACCGCTACGAACTAACCATCGACGGTCAGACCGCCGTGGTGCTCTACAACGAGGTCGGCGGCGGCTATTTGATCACCGAAACCCTCGTCCCGGTCCCGCTCGAAGGCAAAGGCGTCGCCAGCCGCCTCGCCAAACACGTCCTCGCCGACATCCGCGAACGCGGCCTGCTGGTCCTGCCGACCTGCCCCTTCTTCTCCGGCTACATCCAGAAGCACCCGGCGGACTACGCCGACATCGTCCACCCCAGCTACCGGATTGCGCTGGGGCTCTAACGCAGCACTTTCTTCCGCTGGATCGCGCAAGCCTCTTGCGTCTGGCGCGCTCTGGCTTCACCTCGCGGGACGCCTTTTCCGATGAGCCTGTGATGTCCGAAGAATTCTACCGCATGCGGCGTCTGCCGCCCTATGTGATCGCCGAGGTCAATGCGATGCGCCATGCCGCGCGCACCGCCGGCGAGGACGTCATCGATCTCGGCATGGGCAATCCGGACCTGCCGCCGCCTCCGCACGTCATCGACAAGCTGATCGAGGTCGCGCGCAATCCGGACGCCCACGGCTATTCCCAGTCCAAGGGCATTCCCGGCCTGCGCCGCGCCCAAGCCAACTATTACGCCCGTCGGTTCGGCGTCGACCTCGATCCCGAGACCGAGGTCATCGTCACCATGGGCTCCAAGGAGGGGCTGGCCAGCCTCGCCACCGCCATCACCGAGCCCGGCGACGTGGTCCTCGCCCCCAACCCGTCCTATCCGATCCACACCTTCGGCTTCATCATCGCCGGCGCCGCCATCCGCAGCGTCCCGACCACGCCGGACGAGAAGTATTTCGAGTCCCTTGAGCGGGCCATGGCCTTCACCGTGCCCCGGCCCAAGATCCTGGTGATGAACTATCCGTCCAACCCGACGGCCGAGACGGTGGACCTCGCCTTCTATGAGCGCGTGGTCGCCTTCGCCAAGGCCAACGAGCTCTGGATCATCTCGGACCTCGCCTATTCAGAGCTCTATTACGACGGCAAGCCGACCGTCTCGATCCTGCAGGTGCCGGGCGCCCGCGATGTCGCCATCGAGTTCACCTCCCTCAGCAAGACCTACAGCATGGCCGGTTGGCGCATCGGCTTCGCGGTCGGCAACAAGCGGCTGATTGCGGCCATGGCGCGGGTCAAATCCTATCTCGACTACGGCGCCTTCACCCCCATTCAGGCCGCCGCCGTCGCCGCCCTGAACGGCCCGCAGGACATCGTCGAAAAGAACCGCGCCCTGTATCACAAGCGCCGCGACGTGCTGGTCAAGAGCTTCGGCGCCGCCGGCTGGACCATCCCCGCCCCCGCCGCCTCGATGTTCGCCTGGGCGCCCCTGCCCCCCTCGATGGCCCATCTCGGCAGTCTGGAGTTCTCCAAACAGCTCCTGACCCACGCCAAGGTCGCGGTCGCAGCCGGCGTCGGCTACGGCGAGAACGGCGAGGGCTTCGTCCGCATCGCCATGGTCGAGAATGAGCAGCGCATCCGTCAGGCCGCCCGCAACATCAAGACCTTCCTCAAGTCCCGCGGCGTCAACGGCCCGTTCGGGGA
>DASVTM010000029.1:0-7767 GCA_036387575.1 Brevundimonas sp. | reverse complement strand
GTTCTGGAAATACGCGAGCGGCATCAGCACCGATCCGTCCTCGAGCGTCAGGCGCGGCAGAAGTTGCGGATAGGTCTCGTCCGCCGAGCCCGCCAACACACCGGGCGAAAACGGGATCGCGAAATACGGCGTGTTCATATGCTGGGTGGCGCCGCCGTTGATCAGCGGCAGGCCGATCACCCGCTCCCCGTCGCGATAGGTCACCAGCAACCTGTCATGATCGCCCCGCGCGAACCAGGTCGTCGTCGATCGCGGCAACGCCGCCAGCCAGGCCTCAAACCCGACGTCCGGCGTCGCGTCTTCCAGACCCAGCCGGTTCCAGATCGCATTGGTGTAGAAAAGCTGGTGCCCAAGACTGAGGTTCTCGCCCAGGATCCGGTGCTTGCCCCGATAGTTGTCGGTATCGCGCCCGTGGTCCCAGAGGTTCACCGAACCCGTCGCGGGATCCAGCCAGAAGTCGGCGTAGCGCGCCGCGACCCGTGACGAGAACGCATAGGCCATCGCCTTCTCCTGATCCGTCAGCACGTCCAACGCAGCGGCGGCGGTCAGCACTTCCAGAAACGCGGTCTCGCCGTAGGTGCCGATGCTGCGGCCGTACTCGAAGCCCTCGCCCCGCAGGTTGAGGCGGGGCAGCATCAGGTCGACGGACTTGCGCAGCCAGGTCTTCACCTCAGGCGGTGGCGCGACGCCGGTCTCGATGAATCGCTGGGCGATCTCACCGATCAGCAGCACGGAATAGCGATCGAACCGACCCTCGCCATTGGTCTCGTCGGCGAAGCCGTACTCGCCCGAATATTCGCGGAAATGATCGAGCGTCTTGGCCAGCAGGGCCTCGCTCGCCGAGGCGTCCTCCCAGCCGAGCAGATATCGGAGCCGGGCGATGCTGAACGCGACCCCGAAATAGTTGTTCGGAAGATCGATCAGGGTCAGGCCGTCCTCTCGGACGAACCGGCGCCAGTCAAGTTTGACGCGGAGCTTGGCCAGGGTCTCAGGGCTGACCGCCTCGTCCAGAAGGCCGGCCACCTCGAGGTCGTGAAGCGCCGAGGCGTAGTAGTAGATGCCCCAGCTGTCATTGGGCTCGTCGACCGTCAGATCAGCCAGACGCCGGAAGCCGTTCAAGTAGTTGGCGAAGTTCGGGTCGGTGCGAGGCGTCGCTGTCAGCACATGGGCCATGGCGATGGCGATCTTGCCGGGGAGGAATTTGTCGTTAGCGGAAAAGACCTCGACCCCATCCAGACGATAGTCGCGGCCTTGAGCCTGAAGCTGCTCCAGCAAGGCTTCGACCTGCGGCGTGATGCGTGTGGCAACCGTCACGTTCATCGGCGGCGCCTGATGATAGACGGCGCCGCGAGGGTCGGAGATGGCGCCTGTGCTCAACCGAGCCGG
Organism: Brevundimonas sp.; assembly: GCA_036387575.1. Lineage (GTDB taxonomy): Bacteria > Pseudomonadota > Alphaproteobacteria > Caulobacterales > Caulobacteraceae > Brevundimonas. The sequence continues at coordinate 6,381 of DASVTM010000029.1, read as the reverse complement.
CTCTGCGTGGGCGCAAGCTGCGGATGCCAAAACGGCCGCGATCGCCAAAAGGGTGGATCTGCTCATCCGGGACTCCGCGATACAAAAGAGGGAGCGACGCGAGCGCCGCTCCCTACAGGTCATCTGCTCCTGGGAAGGAACGTGCCAACGCTATGGTGGTCAGACCGCACCGTCAACCGGTCTTACCAATCCGCTCGACGTGAGACTTCCGAAGCTGCCATCAGGAAGGCGCCGACTCCGTAAAGCTGCGTATCGGCGGCGTCGACGCGGTCTGGCGCGTAACCAACCTGCTGGACCCAGCCGAGATGGCCATCGGGTTGCACGGCGCGGTCCAAAGCGGCCCAGCCCTTCGCAACCGCAGGGCCGTATTCGGCCCGATCAAGCAGGCCCGCGTTCACGCCCCACGCCAGCCCATAGACGAAGAAGGCGGTTCCGCTGGTTTCCGGCGGCCCACCCGGATCGAGCAGAGAGACGGCCCAATACCCTTCGGCGCCCTGTAGCGCTCTCAGCCGTTCGGACATCTGTCGGAAGAGCACCTCATATTCGGCCCTGTTCGGGTCGTCGGCAGGGATCGTCTGCAGGACCTTGGCCATGCCTGCGTAGGACCATCCGTTGCCCCGGCTCCAGAACACCTTCCGGCCGCTCGGGCCCGGACGCCCGATAAACCGGCTGTCACGATAGAACAGATGCTCGTCGCGATCATACAGAGCTGCGATCGTCGCCTTCAGTTCGCGATCCGCATGGACGCGATAGCGATCGTCGCCCGTCACTTGTGACAAGGCAGTCCACACCGGAGGGGCCATGAAGACGGCGTCGCTCCAGCACCAGCGGACTTGGCAGGGCCGTTCACCCCTGCCCTCGTCGAAGGTCAGGGCGACATCGCTGGGCGTCGCCAACACCGCGTTGAAGCGCGCCCGGATGGGCGCCAGACGCCGCTCTCGCGCCACACCCTGCACACGACCGGCCGCCCAGATCCAGGCGTGGCCGATAGCGTCCGCATCGGCATGACGTGGACGCGAACCGAATCCCCAGCCGGCTTCTTCGCCGTGTCTCTCGACAGCTTGCGCGTAGGCTGTGTCGCCCGTGGCGTCGGCGAAATCCGCCAGCCCGGCGTAGAAGGTCGCCTGAATCCAGTCGATCGGATCAGCCGTCTGATCGCGGAAAGTCTGGACGTAGCTGAAGTCCGCCCTGTGAGACAGTTGCCAGTCAGCGACCCGACGGGCCTGAGCCAGAACGGCCACGTCTCGCGCGCCCGCTGATGCAGGGGGGGCAGCGAAGGCAGCGGGCGCCGGCGCAATAGGACCGGCGGCGCAACCGCCCGCCGCCAGCAGCCCGGCCGCTACCAGCACGGCGCGTCTCCACCCTTTGGTCGTCATCATCTCATTCCTCCTGACCGAAGCCTATGGCTTGCCGGTTCATTTTTTGGTCAGGCCAATCTTGTCACCGGTGTCACTTCCGGTCTAGCCTGTTCTCATAACGACGCCTGGTTCACGGGCGCTTGGAAACATCACAGGGGAAACACCATGACAATCCACTCGAAGACTCTCACGCGCGCCATGCTGCTCGCGTCCGTCGCGTCCGTATTCGCCATTCCAGCCATGGCCCAGACCACCCCGGCTCCGACAGCGGAGCAAACGCCGCAGCAGACTGCTCCCGAAGACGGAGCCGCCGTTGATGACATCGTCGTCACCGGCATCCGGGCCACCCAGCGTAGTTCGATCGCGGTGAAGCGCGACTCGGCCGTCGTGGTCGACGCCATCGTCAACGACGAGATCGGGTCTCAACCCGATAACTCCGTGGGCGACACGCTCGAGCGGATCACCGGCGTCACCGCCGACCGGTTCAAGGGCAACGCCAACGAACTTTCTGTCCGGGGTCTCGGGCCGACCCTTTCCTTCTCGACCTTCAACGGCCGTGAAGTCTCGACGGCGGGGCCCGACCGGTCGGTCGCTTTCCAGCAGTTCCCCTCCGAACTCGTCAACGGCGTGCTCGTTTACAAGACCCAGCAGGCAGACTTCACCGAGGGCGGCATCGCCGGCGTGATCGACCTGCGCTCGATCCGCCCGCTTGAGGCCAAGCCCCGTATCCAGGCCGAATACCGCGGCGTTTATCAAGAGAAGGAAGACGCCGCGACCGGCCGTGATGGTCTCGGCTACCGCGCCAATATCTCGGTCACCAACCGCTGGATGGACACCTCCATCGGCGACATCGGGGTGAGCCTCGGCTACCAGCATCAGGATCAGGCCGCGCCGGAAGACTACTATACCACCAACTCCGCCTTTATCCCCTGCTCCACCTCCGCCATCAACCCGGCCCTGATCACGGGCACGGCGGCGCAACAGGCAGCAGCGGGCGCCAGCTTCAACTGCGCCTTGCGGCCGACGCTCAGCGCCGCCAACCAGGCCGGCACCACGACCACTCCGCTGTATTTCGCCACGACATCGCGAGCCTTCCAGCAGAAGACCACCAGCGAAATCCGGGACGGCCTGATCGGGGCCCTGCAGTGGCGGCCCAATGACCGGCTCGATTTCGTCCTGGACGGCCAATATTCGAACCGCTCCAGCCTTGAGAGCCGTAATATCTTCGCGATCACCGAGGCGGCCCGAGGTATCCAGCCGTTGATCATCGGCGGTCAGCCGGGCGGCGAAGGGTTCAGCGACGGCGCCCTGATCAGCTACACCGGCAACTCCAATCTCGAAATCCAGCTTGAGGACCGGCTCCGCGAAGAAGAGTATTTCGGTGGCGGTCTGGCGGCGCGCTACAGCGGCGATCGACTGACGGTCAACACCGACATCTCCTACTCCCAGTCGGTCCGCACCGAGCTGCAGAAGGCCACCAACATGCGGTCGGGCCGCCGCGTGGTTTATACGCTGGACGCCTCCGACGATGTCGTGCCGAATATCACCTTCCAGAATTTCGACATCAACGATCCGGCCAACTTCCTGACGCTCGTTCCCGCGTCCAACACCAACTACGCCCGCTATCGGCGGGTCACGGACCGCAAGGACTCCATCGCGGCCGTCCGCTCTGATGCCGTCTACGACCTCGGAGAAGGCTTCTTCAGGAACGTCGCATTTGGCGCCCGCTATTCGGAGCACCGCCGCGAAACCGATCTCAACAACAACGTCGATGTCCCCATCCCGCTGGCTCGCGACGGCCTGACTTCAGCCCAGTTGGTGGCTCAGGCCAACGCCAACTGCCGCGTCCCCTTCGGCACCAGCAACTTCATGGCCGAGTCGCCGACCAACGTCCGGTCGTGGGCACAGTTCAACAACGACTGCCTGTTCAATACCTACACGGGACGCGACACCAATCCGCTGCTGGCAGACTCGCGCGGTCCTGAAGACACCAACGTCACCGAGAAGATCGCCGCCCTCTATCTGATGACCACATTCGGATCGGAGATCCGTGGCATCCCGTTCAGCGGCAACGCCGGCCTGCGCTACGTTCGCACGACCGTGGATGCAACCGGGTACCGTTCGGCCGTCACCGTCACCCCTTCGGTGGCCGGTTCGGCGGCGACTATCGTGGTGGTGCCCGGAACGCTGAGCGAAGTTTCCGGCTCGGGCGAGTACGACTATTTGCTGCCAAGCCTTAACCTGAACTTCGATCTCAACGACACCACCCGGCTGCGCTTCGGCGTATCGAAGTCCATCGCCCGGGTCGGCATCGAGGAGTTCAACGTCGGCATCAGCCCGATCGTCGATCCGACGGCGACGACTGTCGCAGGCGTGTTGGCCAACTCCCAGACCGGCAATCCGAACCTGAAGCCGCTGGAGTCGTGGAATTTCGATACGTCGCTGGAGTTCTATCCCAACCGCGACACCATCCTGTCGTTCGCCACCTACTACAAACTGATCAAGGGCGCCGCCTTCGACGCGGTTCAGCCCTTCACCACCTCGATCATCGCCAACGGCACGGAAGTCACCTTCAACGCTGTCGCCCCGACCAACGATACCGAGCAGCGCCACCTCTATGGCTTCGAAGTCACCGGCAACTATGTGTTCAGCTGGCTGCCGGGCCTCTGGTCGGGCCTCGGCGCGACTGCAGGCTACAACTACGCCGAAGCCGATTTCGAGTTTCCTGATCCGTCAGCCGTGGCGCCCTATGTCGAGCCGGCCAACCTGCGCGGTCTTTCGAAGCATAACTTCAACGGCTCGGTCTTCTGGGAGGGCGGCGGTCTGTCGCTGCGCGCGTCGTATCGCTACCGCTCGGACTATTCCAAGCCGAACTCGAGCACCAACCGCAGCGTCCAGGGCTCCGGCTATCTGAACCTGTCGGCCCAGTACAACCTCACCGACAACATCCAGCTCAAGGCGCAGGCGCTCAACGTCACCAACGAGCGGGACATCATGTACAAGCCCGGCGAGGACGCGATCACCGAGGTCAGCGAGAGCTCGCCACAGTACTATTTCGGCGTCCGCTTCCGTTACTGATCCCGACGGCCCCGGCCTTCGCGGGCCGGGGCGTCCCATTCCTGTGAAACTCATGAAGCGTCCCCTCTCCCTCCTGATCGCCGGCGCCTTGGCCCTGTGCCCCATCATGGCCAGCGCCGAGAGTCCCGTCTGCGATGGCTCAAGCGGCTATGCCGACGCCTTCGATGGTCGCCGAACCTTCCTTTGGCGGCCAGACTGGCTCGCCATGACCAAGGCTAGATTGGCCGATGATCCCAGCCTTCAGCCCGCCCGAGCGGCGATGCTCGCTCGGGCGAACGCCGCGCTGGACCACGCGCCCTACACCGTCGTCGACAAGGCTCAGACGCCCGCCAGCGGCGACAAGCACGACTATATGAGCATGGGCCCGTACTGGTGGCCTGATCGGTCGAAACCGAACGGCCAGCCCTATCTCCGGCGCGACGGGCAGATCAATCCCGAGCGCGAGACCAACGCCTTCGACTTGGCCGATCTGGAGGCGATGAGCCAGGACGTGCAGGCCCTGTCGCTGGCCTATTACTTCACCGGCGACGAACGCTACGCCGCCAAGGCCTCGGAGTTCATCAAGGTCTGGTTCCTCACGCCCGCAACGCGGATGAACCCGAACCTAAACCACGGTCAGGCGGTCCCGGGCGTCGTCTCGGGCCGGGCCGAAGGGGTCATCGATGCGGTGCGGCTGGTGCGTGTGGTCGAGTCGCTCGGCCTGCTCGATCCCTCTTCCAGCCTGACCGACGAAGACCGTGCGGGCCTTCGCGACTGGTTTGCCGCCCTTGTCGAATGGATGGCGACCAGCCCGATCGGCCGTGACGAGAAGGCGGCGACCAACAACCACGGCGTCTATTACGACATGCTGATCAGCGAGTTCGCCCTGTACTCCGGCATGGACGACGTGGCCCGCTCTGTCGCCGGCCGCTTCGGCCCGACGCGTCTCGCGCTGCAGGTCGCACCGGACGGAAGCCTGCCGCAAGAACTCGCCCGGACCCGGTCGCTGCACTACACGGCGTGGACGCTGACGGCGTCGTTCGACATCGCCCAGCTCGGACAGTGCGTCGGCGTGGATGTCTGGAATTACGCCACGCCCGACGGCCGCTCGCTGCGAAAGGCGACGGACTTCCTTGCAGGCTGGGCGGGTCGCGAGACCGAATGGCGCTGGCCCGAGCTCGACAAGACCGAGACCTTGGGACTGTATGAAGTCCTGCAACGCGGAGCCTGGGCCTGGGGCGATCGTTCGCTCGCTGAAAAGGCTGCCGGCTATCGCGAGCGTAACGCCGATCTCGACCTGAACCTCAGGGTCCCGCCCTATGCGCCCTGAGACCGGACAGGTCAGCCTAGATCGCGGTCCGGCGCGCCATCTCCAGCCGACGAGCCTCGACGTCCGAACGGGTCTGGGCCATCGCGTCCATCTCCGTTGCTGTAAGCAGGCCCTCGATCACCCGGCTCAGATGCGCGCGCATGGCGTTTCGCGCCGCGCGCGGGTCGCGCGCCTTCAGCGCGTTCAGGATAACCTCGTGATCCTCGATCAAAGGCCGCACGCCGACCTGCCGCGCCCGTTCCAGCATCGCCGCGCACAACGGCGAGCGCCAGCGCAGGTCCCACAGGTTCTCGACGGTCATCACGATAGCGGCGTTTCGCGTGGCCTTGGCGATGGTCATGTGGAAGCGGCGATCGGCCTGTTCGCCGATCGAGGAGACCATAGTGTTCTCGCCGATCATGTCGGCGACGATACTGTCCAGCTCGGCCAGCTCCCCGTCGGTGATGGCGCTGGCGGCGAGCGCGCAGGCCTCGCCCTCGAACAGTCGCCGCGCTTCGGTCAGCTCGAAGGCTCCGATGTCGAGTTCGGGCGCGGGTCCTGGCGTCGGCGCCGCTCCGGTGACGTAGATCCCGGATCCGGGTCGAGCCTCAACCAGACCCCGGATTTCGAGCGCGATCATCGCTTCGCGCACCGTCG
>DASVTM010000028.1:0-2645 GCA_036387575.1 Brevundimonas sp. | reverse complement strand
GCCCCGCTGTGGTTCGTGGCGGCGACGGCGTTCGGGGCGATCATCCCGCTAAGCGACGTGATGACCTTGAGGCTGGCTCGGCGTGAGGGTTTCTCGTTCTCGGTCCCGCGTGGGTTCGGCTCGGCGGCCTTCGTGGGGGCGAATGTGCTGATGGGGGCTCTGCTGGTGAAGGCGCCGGTCGATGCCGTGCTGATCTGGTGCGTGGTGGCGGGCGTGGCGATGGCGGTGTGCGCGCACTGGGTGCTGCCGGCGGAACTGGTCGATGACGCGCCTGCTGGCGAGACGCCAGCGACCGGGTGGGCGCGGTTCGCGGGCATGGGGCGGCTGCTGAAGGACCGGACCTTCATGACCGCCATCTTTGCGGTCGGCTGCATTCAGGCGACCCACGCGTTCTACTACGGGTTTTCGGCCATCTCCTGGAAGGCTCAGGGCATCCCGGAAAGCATGACTGGCCTGCTGTGGGCGGCGTCGGTCGTGATCGAGATCGGTTTCATGTGGTGGGGCGAGCCGTGGCGGCGCGCGCGAGGGATCGGTCCGCTGACGGTGCTGGGGATCGGAGCGGGCGCGGCGATGCTGCGCTGGACGGCGTTGGCGTTCGCGCCACCGCTGTGGTTGCTGTGGCCGTTGCAGACCCTGCATGCGCTTAGCTTCGCCGCGACCTATCTGGCCGGAGTGCAATTGGTGGAGCGGCTGAGCCCGCCGGGGTCACAGACCGTGGCCCAGACGCTGAGCTCGGTGCTGTCGGCGGGCGTGTTGATCGGACTGGCGACGCTGGCTGCGGGACCACTTTACGACGCATTCGGAGTGAAGGGCTATCTAGCCATGACGGCGATGGCGGTCGTCGGCGGGCTTGCGGCGTTGAGGCTGAAGTCCGCCTTGAAAGCCTAGATCGCGCGGCTACGGGGCAGGGGAGCCAGGGTGCGGGCCATGGCGGCGGCAGCGGTCTTGACGCCTTTGCGGACCATCTCGTCGGAGACGTCCGTCGGGGCGCGCAACAGGCCGACAGCCGGGACGTCAGCGTCGTCCCGCAGGCCAGTCAGGATGCTGTAAAGCAGGAAACTGCCGACATCGTCTTCGCCCTCGGAACTGGCGTCTGCGTGCAGGCCGGCTGCAGTCAGGGCGCGCACCATATCGGCTACCGGAGCCGTGGCGCGGGCCATGGCGGGTCCGGTGTGGGACAGCTTTTCACCGCCGGTCAGGGCCCGGTTTTCGGCCCGCATCTGAACTCGAAAGCCCCCGCTCCTGTGGGTGCGTCCGACCAGAAGGACAGCGCGGCAGTCAGGGTCGCGCAGGTGCAGGCTGATGGTTTCGGCGAGTTGGGCCGGTGCGTCCGCCGGAATCGCCACCGTGCGCGCTCCGGTGGGACTCCATGGCTGACCCGACAGGTCTTCCACGGGATCCCACGCGACATCGTCGACATCGTAGGCACAGATGACGATCGCCGGTCTGCGATCCGGCTGTTTCTCGGCTGGGAGGTCGAGCATGAACCCTGCTTGGCGTGCGTGACAATGACGTGACAGGCAGACTTCAGGTGTCGGCATCCCGGTCGCGCCGTCAAGTCCTATTGCGTCGGTTTCCCGTCACAGTGCCGCAAGAACAGACGCGTGACCCGCCGACCTTCAGTTGAGGTCGCCCACCGCGGCGTCCAGAAGCATGAAGGCGCGTCCGGCGTCGGTTGCGAGGGCCGCCAGAACCGAAGGCGCATCGCCAGAGCGAGCGGCGTTCGCCAGCTTCTGCGAGTAAGCCCGGACATAACGTTCCGCGTCCGACTTCAACTCCGGATCGCTCATGACACGACGCGAGACACTGCGAACGGCCGCCGGGGCAACCCGGCGGACGATCTGGCGCGCGCGGTCGGGATCGCGGTTGGCGAATGCGTCGGCCGCCTCTTCCACGCGCGAGCGCGGCAGCAGGGCGTTGGGATCGACGCCCATGCGGCGGATCGCGGCGGTGATCCGGTCGGACATGGCGTCGGCGTCCGACGGCATGACCGGCTGGTCGAGGTCCATAGGTTCGACCGGCTGTTGGCTGGCGCCGTCGTTGACCAGATCGGCCCAGTCCAGGCCGGGGGTCTCTACGGGGGGCGTGGGCGAACGGCGAACGGATTCATCGGTCGGTTCGAGACGCAGACGACCGCGGAGGCCGAAGCTGCGCTCATCGGCTGCTGACGGTCGGCTTCGCGGCTCCTCCGCTGACGGTGTGGGTTCGCGACGGCGCGAGCTTGGACTGTCACCGGAGACCACGCCCATCAGCCGGACCGCTTCGTTTAGCATGTCGTAGTTGCGACGGACGCGTTCCTGGAACCCTACGTCAAGGGCCTCGGTGTCCTCTGCGGCCTTGCGAGAGGCGGCGGAGAGCGCGGCAAGGCCCTGTTCCACCGTGTTACGGACCTCGTTGGCGCGGGCGCGGGCTTCTTCGGGCAGGCGGGCTGTGCGCTCGTCGAGCTCGCTGATGGAGGCGTCGACCTCGCCGAGGGCGCGAACCATGCGATCCATGGTGCGCTCGAGTTTTTCGACGGCCTGTTGACCAGCCTGATCGACAAGGACGGCAGTCTCGCCGACGATGCGGCGGGCGCCCTCGATACGGCTGTCAGCGGCTTGATCCGCTTTTTGGGCGGCGTCGAACAGGGCTTCGCCGAGACGTTC
>DASVTM010000027.1:0-4972 GCA_036387575.1 Brevundimonas sp. | reverse complement strand
GTGAATTCGGGACCGCTGCAGGGTCGGCGCGCGTCGAATAGCGCGGCTCGGTCGGATAGCTCGCGCAAGCAGTCACGGTCAGCGCCGCGCCCGTGACGATCAGAGCCTTGATCCAGCTCGTCATTCCGTTCATCGCGCTCTCCTGAAATCTTGGCCCGAAGTCAGAACCCGAATCCTGACCCAGATGTGCCCCGCCGTTAGCCATAAGCCAAGCCCGCGAAACCGGGCGAAAGTGGGGAACGAAGGTTAACGGGGGAAGATTGCGGGGCGCAACCTCGGCGCTCACCTCCCTATCCGCGAAGGCGAATAGGGAGGACAGGTCGCCTCAGCGACCAGGTGGGGGCGACACCGGCGAAGATGTTGGCCCACCGGTTGACACCGTGTCGCCCCCTCCGGATCGCCGCAAGCGCGACGATCGTCCTCCCCCCGCGCCTTCGCGCGCGGAGAGGTGACGCCGCACCACCGTCACCCCTCCTTCGCCGTCCCCTCGACCAGCGGGACGAACCGCACCTCGCGCAGGCTTTCCCTGTGGAAGCTGCCATCAGGCTGGCCGGTGTAGCGATGCAGCATCTGCACCGACGTCCGCCCGACCGGGCAAACCAGCACCCCGCCCGGCTTCAACTGCTTCAGCAGTTCCGTCGGTTCGGTCGGTGACGCTGCCGTGACCATGATGCGGTCAAACGGCGCCTGCTGGATCCAGCCGAGACCGCCGTCTGAGTGCTGGGTTATGACGTTGTCGATGCCGAGCAGTTTCAGCTTGCCCTCGGCCTCGACCATAAGGCTGCGATAGCGCTCGACGGAATAAACGTAGCGCGCCAGCCGACTGAGCACGGCGCACTGATAGCCGCTGCCCGTGCCGATCTCGAGCACCCGGTGGCGCGGCTGGACGTCCAGCGCCTGGGTCATCAGACCGACGATATAGGGCTGTGAAATCGTCTGGGCGCAATCGATCGGCAGCGCCTGATCCTCCCACGCCTGATCGAGGAATTTCTCGTGCACGAACACGGCGCGGTCGATCGACTCCATCGCGCCGAGTACGCGCGGATCCGTGACTCCCTGCTGACGCAGGGACAGGATCAATCGGCCCGCGCGATCGTCCTTGAGGTTCATTCGGCTGCGATGGCTTTCGGAGGAACCCCGCCCAGAACGCCCTTCAGGTCGTGGACGCTGGCCTTATGCGTCAGGTCAATATGGAGCGGCGTGACCGAGATCTTGCCGTCGTCCATGGCCCGCAGGTCGGTGCCCGGCGCATGATCCTGTTTCGCGCCCCGAAAGCTCATCCAGTAATAGTCGCGACCGCGCAGGTCGGTGCGCTTGACCGGATGCATCTCGCCGATCTGGCGGAAGCCCTGCACGGTCACCTCGACCTCTTTCACCTGTTCAGGAGGGCGAGCCGGGAAGTTCAGGTTCATGACGACGCCCGGCTGCCAGTCCTGCGCCAGCAAGGTCGCGATGATCGCCGGCGCATAGGTCTCCGCCGTCTCCCAATGCGCCGTCACGTCGTCGTGAAACCGGTCCAGCGACTGCGACAGGGCGATCGAGCGGACGCCCAGCGCCATGCCCTGCAATGCCCCGGCGACCGTGCCGGAATAGGAGCAGTCCTCGCCAACGTTGTGGCCGCGGTTGACGCCGGACAGCACCAGATCGGGCTTCGCATCCATCAGATCGAACGCCAGAACGACGCAATCGGTCGGCGTGCCCGTGACCGAGAACCGCTTGTCGCCCAGCTTGTTGACGCGCAGCGGCTCGGTCAGGGTGATGCCCCTGCCCTTGCCCGACTGTTCGGTCGCGGGCGCAACGATCCAGACTTCGTTTTCTTGGGGCCTACCGCCCGTAGGGCTACTTGAGGCCGGGTCCGAAAGCGCCCGTGCGATCCGTTCCAGCGACGCCAGTCCCTCGGCCTCGATCCCGTCGTCGTTGGTCAGGAGTATCCTCATCCGGCGCGCAGCACCCGGACGCTTTCGGCGGCGATGACGTAGTCGCCGCCGCATTCGTTGACGATGCGTGAGCCCTGATGATTGAGCGTGGTTCGCGTACCGCGTTCGGCCCAGGCGACGGCCTTGCCGGTGAAGGTCACCTGTTGTCCGCTGATGTCGCCCGACGCCCGCTGCAGGTTGCGCGGCAGGGCGCCGGAGATGCAGGGCCGAGAGAAGGGTTCTGAGATCTGGCGTTGGGTCTCATACAGCTGGAACTCGCCGTGGGAGACCCGGACCCAACCGGCGAAGGTCGTCGCGGATGGATCGATCGGCGGCTTGATCTGGGCCGAGGCCGCGCCTGCTGTGACGGCGGCGATCAGGGCGGTGGCGATCAGGGCGGGGGCGAGGGCGATGCGGGTCATGGCTTACACTCCAACATGGGTCAGGCCACCCATATAGGGTTGCAGGGCGGCAGGGACAGCGATGCGGCCGTCCTCGTCCTGATAGTTCTCCATGATGGCGACAAGAGTGCGACCAACGGCCAGACCCGAGCCGTTCAGCGTGTGCACGAACTCGGTCTTCTTCTCGCCCGCGCGCTTGAACCGGGCGTCCATGCGACGCGCCTGAAAATCCCCGCAGTTGGAGCAGGAGCTGATCTCGCGATAGGTCGCCTGCGACGGCAGCCAAACCTCGAGGTCGAACGTCTTCTTCGCCGTGAAGCCCATGTCGCCCTTGCACAGCAGCATCCGGCGATAGGGGAGCTCCAGCTTCTGCAGCACGGTCTCGGCGCAGTTTGTCATCCGCTCGTGCTCGGCGTCGGAGTCCTCGGGGCGGGCGATGGAGACCATCTCGACCTTGTGGAACTGGTGCTGGCGGATCAGGCCGCGCGTATCGCGCCCCGCCGACCCAGCCTCGGCCCGGAAACAGGGCGTCAGGGCGGTCAGCCGCATGGGCGTGGCGATCTCGTCCTCGGTGAGAATTTGCTCACGTACGAGATTGGTCAGGGAAACTTCGGCGGTGGGGATGAGGTAGCGCCAATCAGAGAACTCTCCGCGCTGGAGCCGCTCAAGTACTGGAGGCAGATCCCTTGAGCGCGCTTCGGAGTTTGCGTCCTCCAAAACTTTCAGCCAAGCGATCTCAAAGACCTCTGGGTCCAACGTGGATACCATTTCTTCGCGCAGCTTCGTCAGCCGATCAAAGTCTTGCTGAAAACCGCCATATGCAGCTTCTCGAAGAGCTTGGTCGTACGCTGCGAAATCAATCTGGTCGGTTCGGAACAGATCGATTTCAAATTTCGGCAACTGCCCGGTCCCGAACATCGCCTCATCCTTGACGAGGAACGGCGGGTTTACTTCCAGATAGCCATGCTCGCCGGTCTGCAGGTCCAGCATGAACTGGCCGATGGCGCGTTCCAGTCTCGCCAACGGACCCTTGATCACGGCGAAGCGAGCCCCCGACATCCGCGCGGCGGCCTCGAAGTCCAGCATCCCCAGCGCTTCGCCGAGGTCGGAGTGGTCCTTGGCTGGACCGGTGCGGCGCGGCTCGCCCCAGGTCGACACCTCGACGTTGCCGCTCTCGTCCTCGCCGTCCGGCACGCCGTCGGCGGCCAGGTTCTGCTCGCGCGCCAGCATGTCGCGCAGACGCCCGCCGACATCCTTCTCGGTCGCCTCGAAGCCGGCGATCTCGCCCTTCAGGCTGTCGACCTCGCCCTTCAGCCGGTCAGCCTCGGCCATATCCTTGCGGCCCATGGCGGCGCCGATCAGCTTGGACGCCGCATTGCGCTTGGCCAGCGCATCCTGCCCCGCCGTCTGTGCGGCTCGCAGTTCGAGGTCGAGAGCCAGGATCTGATCGACGACCCCTTGCGCATCCACGACGCCACGCGACGACCAGCCGGCCACATAGGCGTCCGGTGTCTCGCGAAGGGCTCGGATATCATGCATGGCGTCGTCGTTTCAGGTCGGCGTTTCAGAAGGCGTACGCCTTACCGCCCCCAACGGAGTCGGGCAACGCTGCCCGTCGTTCTCCACTGCGGGGAGAAGGATCAGAATGGCCCCATCGACGTTCACGCTTCCCGGGCCTAGCGTCACCGCAGACTCAACTCCCATATCCGGTTCCATGGCCTCTCGTCTAACCCCGCGACCCGATACGCTCGAAGCCGCTCTGGCCAAGGTGTTCGACGATCGCAATACGCGTGCGAGCTGGTTCGCCCTCACCGGCGGGGAGTCGCTGTTCGCCGCCGGCGAAGAGGCCGACAGCCTGTACCTGCTGCGATCAGGCCGGCTCGGCGTGTTCCGGCGAGAGGAAGGCCAGCCGCCTTACTTCGTGGGAGTCATCCGCCCGGGCGAGCCTGTCGGAGAGATGGCGCTGATCGCAGGCACCTCGCACACTTCGGATGTCGTGGCGTTGAGGGATTCCGAGATCCTCGCCCTGCCCCGCGACGCCTTCTTCGACGCCGTGAAGACCATGCCCGAGGTGATGATCGAGCTGTCGCGGCTGATGCTGCACCGGGCGCGGGAGCGAACGACCGGCGCCACCGAGCCCAGCGTGTTCGGCTTCATCTCCGCCCGTCCCCGGCCCATCCGCGCCTTCGTCGAGCGCATCGCGGCCGCCATCGAGGCGCAAGGGTCTACCTGTCAGATCATCGACCATTCCGCCCTGTCGTCGGCATCGGAGTGGTTCTCACGGGTCGAGGACAGCCACGACTACGTCCTCTATGTTGCCGAGCACGACGAGCCCAACTGGGCCTCCCTGTGCGCGCGTCAGGTCGATCGACTGTTTATTGTCGGTAACCCGTTGCTCGCGCCGCCGAGCAACGTACCCACGCGAAACGGCGGCATGGTCGCCGGGAAGACCGACCGCAGCGGCCATCAGTTCACCGATCTGATCCTGCTGCGCGACCCCCGCATGGCCCGGCCGGCCAACACGGCCGTCTGGCTCGATGCGCTCGAGCCCGGGCGCTGGTTCCACTGCGTCGAGGGCGAAGCCGCAGATGCCGAACGAATGGCCCGGGTGCTGACTGGCGCCTCCGTGGGCCTGGTGCTCTCAGGCGGAGGCGC
>DASVTM010000026.1:0-4201 GCA_036387575.1 Brevundimonas sp. | reverse complement strand
CCGACTGGTTGCAGAAGTCGGAACTCGAAACCGGCACGACCCTGCGCGCCATGACGATTCAAGAGGCTGGCGGCACCGGTCGCGCCATCGAGGCCGGGATCGAGATCGTCCGCGAACTGGTCGACGAAGCCTCGAAAGTCGAGCGCCAGACGGTCCCGGCTTCATTCCTGACCGTCGGCCTGCAATGCGGCGGTTCGGACGGCTGGTCCGGCGTCACGGCCAACCCGGCTTTGGGCAAGGCCGTCGATCTGCTGGTCGCCCACGGCGGTTCGGCCATGCTGTCGGAAACGCCCGAGATCTGGGGCGCCGAACATCTGCTGCTGCGTCGCGCGGCCTCGCAGGACGTGGCCGACAAGCTCAACGCGCGTCTCGCCTGGTGGCGTTCCTATGCCGACAAGCATGGCATGGAGCTCAACAACAACCCGTCCCCGGGCAACCTCAAGGGCGGCCTGACCACCATCCTCGAGAAGTCGCTGGGCGCGGTGGCCAAGTCGGGTTCGACCCCGCTGACCGACGTCATCGGCTATGCCGAGCCGCTGAAGACGCAGGGCCTGACCTTCATGGACAGTCCCGGCTACGACCCCTGTTCGGCAACAGGCCAGATCGCCTCGGGCGCCAATCTGATCGTCTTCACCACGGGCCGTGGCTCGGTGTTCGGCGCCAAGCCCGCCCCGTCGATCAAGGTTGCGTCCAACGCCAAACTGGCGTCGTGGATGGACGAGGACATGGACATCGACGCCTCGCCGGTCCTGACCGGCACGCCGATGGCGGATGTCGGCGCGGAGATCTTCGAACGGATGCTGGCCGTGGCCTCGGGTGAGCAATCCAAGTCGGAGGCGCTCGGCATCGGCGACAACGAGTTCGTTCCCTGGGCTGTCGGGGCCTATCTCTAAGCAAGCGTTGACGCCATCGGGTATCGATGTTCTTTGATCGGCATGACCCAGCGCCATCTTGCCGACCTCTCCAAGTTGATCGGCACAGTGGTGGCGGGCGCCGGGCTGCTCAGCGCTTGCCAATCACACTATCCGGCGCGGTATTATCCGCCGCGCCCTCCGCACAGCGCGCCGCCATCGCCTCCGCCCGCGCCCCTGCCGCCGCCACCTCGACCGAGGCTGTAGGTCCTACCGCGTCGCCAGCGAGATCATCAAGGCGATGACCAACAGGATGCAGACGCCCTGCCAGAACCGGACCGGGTCGCGCTCGATCAAGGACGGCGGCTGAGGCGGGAGGACGGCGACGGCGCTGCCGGTCTCCAGCACGTGGATCATTTCCTCGACGTCCGCGAACCGGTCGTCGCGATCGACGACGATGGCGCGCAGGATGGCGGCCTCCAACCATGCAGGCATGTCGGGACGGAGCTGCGTCGGCGGGACCGGTTTCTCGAACTTCGGCCGCTGCGGCAGCTCGACCTGACCGCGCGGATAGTCCTTGGCGAACAGGCGATAGAGGGTGACCCCCAGCGCATATTGGTCGGTCAGGGCGTCGCCGGGATTTCCGTCAAACAGTTCGGGCGCCATGTATCCGGCGGTGCCGGGGGCCTCGCTTTCGGTGAACTCCTCGACGCGGGGCAGGCGGGCTACGCCGAGGTCGATCAGCTTCAGGCCCCCGTTCTTCTCGAGGATCACATTGTCTGGCTTGATGTCGCGGTGGGCGATGCCTTGGCGGTGCAGGGCGGCGACGGCGCGGGACAGGCGGATGGCCTCGGTGACGCCCGGCTGAATGTCGAATGGTCCGTCGCTGGCCAGTCGGGCATGCAGGGTCCGACCCTCATAGAAGGGCTGGGCGATATAGAGGCGGCTCTGTCGGCCGGGATCCAGCGTCAGGGTCTTGCCGACGAACGGGCTGTCAATGCGACGGCCGATGAAGCTCTCGCGCAGGAACGCCAGCCGCGCGCCGTGCTCGCTGAGCAGGGCGGGCTTGGGGAATTTCAGGACGATGGGCGTTGGATCAGCGCCGTCCCTGGCCAGAATGACCCGCGTGTATTTGCCGTCCGACAGCAGCCGCTCCAGCCGGAAGCCGTCCACGTTGTCGCCCGTATCCGGTGGCGGCAGGACCGGCAGGCCCTCGGCCTCAATCCCGATCGCCTCGCTGTCGAGCGGGCCCAGACGGATCACGTCGATGACGATGGCGGTCGCGTTATCGGTCGCGCCTTCCAGCGTCGCCTGATCGACGATGGCCTGGGCGTCTGCATCGGGGGACGCGCGGCGGCCGAGCAAGCGTTTGAGCGCGTCTTCATCGACCACGCCATGCACGCCGTCGCTGGTCAGCAGGAAACGGTCGAAAGGCTTCAGCGGCACGGGCCGGACATCGAGACGCACGTCGGCCTCGATCCCCACGGCGCGGTAGAGCACATGGCTTAGCCCCGGCTGCGGCAGGACGTGATCCTCGGTCAACAGGGTCAGGACGCCGTCGCGGTAATGCCATGCGCGGCTGTCGCCGACGTGCAGCACGGTCGCCTCGCGGCCCCGCAAGACCAGCGCCGTGAACGTCGTCGCCGCCCCCTTCATCTCGGGATCGGTGCGACCCTTGGCGTGGAGCCAGCGGTTGAAGCCGAGCAGGGAGGCGACGCCTGCGGCGGCGATGCCACCGAGCGGGCTTTTCGACAGATAGCCGTCGATGAAGCTGCGGGTGGCCAGTTCGGCGGCGATCCTCCCGCCCTTCGAGCCGCTGACCCCGTCGGCGACAACAGCCACGATGCCGTGCAGCGCCTGTTCGGACGGCGTGCCGAGATGGACGGCGCCGAAGTCCTGATTGTCCGCGCGGGGGCCCAGCGCCGTAGCGAATCCCGCGCCGATCTCCAGCCTGCCCGACGCGTCCATCAACCCATCCCCGTTATCCGATCATGGGGAGGCAAGCGGACGCGCCGTCAAGTCCCGTCAGGCTTGAAGCGCTTCGATCAGGTCGCCCATGTTCTTGATGAAGACGGCTGTGGAGATGCCTTCGACCGGGAAGTCGGTGTTGTAGGGCGAGACGTCCCACAGGTCGCCGACACGGGTCGTCTGATACTCGCCGCCCGTCACAGCAGCCGGGGAGGGGCCATTGTACGGATTGGACGTGGTGGTCAGAGGCGTGAGCCAGCAGCCGTTGTCGGTCAGGCTGGACAGGACGGCGGCGACAGCCTCGGGCGCAGGGGTCTTCTCGCGGCGGGCGTCGGTCGACATGTCCCAGATGCTGACGTCGCGCAGGGTGAAGTATTTTGGCAGCTTCAGCGAACCGGCCTTGGCCTTCAGCGGCGAGGCGGCGATCAGCGCAGCCGGATCCATGGCGGCGGCGGCCTCGTATTCGCGACGGATGGCGGCGGTGTCGACACTGCGGAACGAACCGTAGTGGATGATCACATTGTTCGGGTTCGTGTCGGCATAGTAGTGGCCGTTGGCGATATTCGAGCCCTTGCGGTGGATATAGATCGGCGTGTTCGAGCCTTCGAGGATGAAGGTCGGATGCGTCCGGCCGGGCGCAATCAGGTTCTGCGGCGTCTTGACCTGATCCAGCCAGTCCAGCGCCTCAGGCAGGCGGGCCAGGAACTTCCGGTCGCCGGTCAGTTTGTAGAAGCCGATCATCGAGCGGATGTTCGTGCCGGTGGTGTGGGTCGCGAAGGCTTGCGGCTCGATCGTCCGGGCCGGGGCGGGCTTCAGCGTGTCGGGGAAATGCTGCAGGCCCCAGGCTGGCTGCGGCATCGGCTGCTGGGTCTCCACATAGATGTCCATGCCGCGCTCGATGGCGTCGACCAGACGAGCGTCGTTGGAGCCCAACGCCTGATGCGCATACAGCAGGAACTCGATGTTCTCGCCGGCTACATCATCGTTGAAGGTGATGTAGGGCGTGTAATCGGCGTGGCCGTGAATGCCGCCGCCCTCGACGAACGGGAAGCGCTGCGGCCAGCCGCCGTTGGCGTACTGGGCGTCGAGAACGAACTGGATCGCCTTGTCGAGCGGCGCGCGATATTTGCGCTCACGCTTCTCGAGATAGACCCGCAGCAGCAGTTGCGAAGCCTCGGCCGTGCCCGCGTCGTCAAACGTCGCATTGCCGTAGTACCGGTGATATTCCTCGAGCCGCCAGGCGTTGCCGCCGATCTTGGCGTACCAGTCCTTGAGGCTCTCCTCGCCGGCGGTGTCGATGACGTAGTTCCAGCCGCCGCGCGGGTGCTGGCCTGCGACGAGGGCGTCGGCTGCGGCCTTGGCGGCGGTGTAGAACTGTTCGT
>DASVTM010000025.1:0-3333 GCA_036387575.1 Brevundimonas sp. | reverse complement strand
CCAGCCAGACGACCGACCAGACCATGATCGCTAAAGGTCGCTTCATCACGCGGCCTCTTTAGTTGCCGGAACCGTCAGGTCCGACTGTTGGTTCGTGCCGTCGGGATAGGTCTGGGTGACCGTCACGACGTCGCCCTTGATGGCGAATTTGTTCACCGGATCACCCGACTGGTTCATCCAGCGGATGTCGGCGGTATCGGGCAGTTCGAGCGGCTTCCACGTCAGAAGCTCGCCGTCGGTGCGGCACTGGGCCTTCATCTGGCCGCCGTCGACCGGAGCGCGCCACTGAGCGTTCACGACATCACCTTCGACGGCGGTGATCTCGATCGCCGTCGGCTCCTGACCATGGATGGCGGCGAGGCCCGCACGGCAGACGCGGCGCAGATCGGCCGCCGACAGCGGACCGACCGGCGTCGTCGCGGCGTCGGACACGACCGGCGTGGCCGAGACCTTCTCAGCCGGTGTCGGCGCAGCCTTCTCCGCAGGCTGACCGCAAGCGGCCAGACCCAGAAGTCCTCCAGCGATGATGATCGCTGCCCGCATTATTCGGCCGCGATCGCGTGGCCGGCGAAGTTTGCGCGGCTGGTGCGGTACTGCTGGATGCGGTCCTCGATCTCGTGGCGGAAATGCCGGATCAGGCCTTGAACGGGCCAGGCCGCAGCGTCGCCAAGAGCGCAGATGGTGTGGCCTTCGACTTGAGAGGCGACGTCGAGCAGCAGGTCGATCTCGGACGGATCCGCCTCGCCGATCGCCATGCGTTCGAGCACGCGCCACATCCAGCCGGTGCCTTCGCGGCAAGGCGTGCACTGGCCGCAGCTCTCATGCTTGTAGAAATAACTGATGCGGGCGATCGCCTTCACGAGGTCGGTGTCATTGTCCATGACGATCACGGCGGCGGTGCCGAGACCCGACTTCATTTCGCGCAAGGAGTCGAAGTCCATCAGCGCGGTTTCGGACATCTCACGCGTGATCAACGGGACGGAGACGCCGCCGGGAATGATGGCCTTGAGGTTGCCCCAGCCGCCGCGAACGCCGCCGCAATGGTCTTCCAGCAACTGGCGCAGCGGGATCGACATCGCTTCTTCGACATTGCACGGGCGGTTCACGTGGCCCGAGATCGACATCAGCTTGGTGCCGGTGTTGTTGGCGCGACCGAAGCCCGCGAACCAGTCGGCCCCGCGACGCAGGATCGTGCCGACGACGGCGATCGACTCGACATTGTTGACCGTGGTCGGGCAGCCGTAGAGGCCTGCGCCGGCCGGGAACGGCGGCTTCAGGCGAGGCTGGCCCTTCTTGCCCTCGAGGCTTTCCAGCAGGGCGGTTTCTTCGCCGCAGATGTAGGCGCCGGCGCCGTGGTGGATGTAGACGTCGAAGTCCCAGCCGTGGACGTTGTTCTTGCCGATGAGGTTGGCCTCATAGGCCTGCTTGACCGCAGCCTCCATCCGCTCGCGCTCGAGGATGTATTCGCCGCGCAGGTAGATGTAGCAGGCGTGGGCCTGCATCGAGAACGAGGCGATTAGACAGCCTTCGATCAGCAGGTGGGGATCATGGCGCATGATCTCCCGGTCCTTGCAGGTGCCGGGCTCCGACTCATCGGCGTTGACGACCAGATAGTGAGGACGGTCCTTCACTTCCTTGGGCATGAACGACCATTTCAGGCCGGTGCCGAAGCCCGCGCCGCCGCGTCCACGGAGCCCCGAGTTCTTGACGTTGGTGATGAGCCAGTCGCGGCCCATGTCCAGCATGTCCTTGGTCGCGTTCCAGCAGCCGCGGTTCTTCGCGCCTTCGAGGCCCCAGTCCTGGAGCCCGTAAAGGTTGGTGAAGATGCGATCCTTGTCTTCGAGAATGCCGACCATGGCGTCCTAAAGTCCTTCCGCCAAACGGCGTCTGTGATGGCGGGTGCGAACGACCGTCGCGACCAGAAACAGCACCCACCCGAAGGCCAAGGCGCCATAGGCGAACGGCAGAACGCCATTGTCGAGACCCAGCGTATGGGTGCGGGCCATCATGGCGAGAACGCCACCGAGAATGATCAGCGCCAGACCCGTCCAGCGGATCGGCATGACCACCTTGCGCAGTTCCTTGCGGTAGGCGGCGCGGCCTTCGTCGGTGTTCAGGTCGGGAAGGCTCATGCCGGGGCCTTTTCAGGAACCGGCGCAGGGTCGGAGTTCGGCAGTTTGGTGATCTTCACGGCGGACGAACCGTCGTAGAGTTTCGGATCGAGCAGCGTCAACGCGCCGCCCTCGGGAGCGGAGTTGACGCGCTCCACGCGCGGGCCACGCTCCAGCGGAGCGCCTGCCGCGAAGCCGTCGATGATGGCGTTCATGTCGGCCGCCGTCAGGTCTTCGTGGTAGTAGTCGTTGACCATGGCCATCGGCGCGTTGACGCAGGCGCCGAGGCACTCGACCTCTTCCCAGTAGAACTTGCCGTCGGCCGAGAGGGTCTGTTTCGGGCCGATGCGGCTCTTGCAGACCTTCATCAGCTCACCCGCGCCGCGCAGCATGCAGGGCGTGGTGCCGCAGACCTGGATCAGGGCGGCCGAGCCGACCGGCTCCAGCATGAACATGGTGTAGAAGGTCGCGACCTCCAGCACCCGGATGTAGGCCATGCCCAACAGCTCGGCGATTGCGCGCAGCGCGGGCTCGGAGACCCAGCCCTCCTGCTTCTGCACCAGCCACAGGATCGGGGTCACGGCCGATTGACGACGGTCAGCGGGATATTTGGCGATCCACCACTGGGCCTTTTCCATCGTCGCATCCGAGAACGCGAACGAGGCAGGCTGGACTTTGGCGAGGCGACGAACCGACATCAGACGTCCAATTCCGAGTCGACGACGATGCCGTCGCCGAGGATTTTCTTACGCAGCACGACGATCTTGTGCCGGCCCTGACGGCGCAGCAGGACACTATGCTGATAGGCGGTCCCGGAGGCGTCAGTCGCGGAATAGCCCGCGATTTCCCAACCCTGGGCAATCAGATTGCTGATCGGGGCATCACTCATCGGTCGACCTCGCCGAACACAATGTCGAGCGAGCCGAGGATGGCGGAGACGTCGGCCAGCATGTGACCGCGGTTCATCCAGTCCATGGCCTGAAGGTGACGGAAGCCGGGAGAAGAGACCTTGCAACGATACGGACGGTTCGTGCCGTCGCTGACAAGATACACGCCGAACTCACCCTTGGGGGCTTCGACGGCGGCATAGACCTCACCCGGAGGGGTGCGGAAGCCTTCGGTGTAGAGCTTGAAGTGGTGGATCAAGGCTTCCATCGAGCGCTTCATCTCGCCGCGGCGCGGGGGGACGACCTTGTTGTCGTCGACCAGCACCGGGTCGCCG
>DASVTM010000024.1:0-2220 GCA_036387575.1 Brevundimonas sp. | reverse complement strand
CGCTGAAATCAACGGCGGCAACACGATCAGGTATTCGCCGGGCGTAGCCTTGCCGGAGCCCCCAGTCAGGCGTGTCTCGTCACGGTAGATCGCTCCCGCGTCGAGCAAGGCCTGAATACGGGCGCGCGAAAGGGTCGGAACGGCGTCCGCGAGCGCCTTGTCGAGGCGCAAAGCCCGGCTGTCTGGCCCCAGGGTGACGGTCAGCGTGTCGCCGCCGTCCTCGAAATCCTCACCTGGCTGCGCGTTCTCTGACATCAGCCGGGATGTAGGGGGTTTCGTCCGGCCGCGACAGGCCGGGCGATCCTTCGAGCGTGGTCAAGGGACCGAACCGCACCCCAGCGGCCCGCTCCCCTGCCATATCAAGCTGCCTGGGAGGCGGCCTTGCCGTAGTGCGGGTTGAGCTCGCCAGAGGCGTAGCGGATGGCCATCTGGGCGGTGGAGAGCGGCTTGATGCTGCTGGCCATGCCCTCGCAGCCGAACTCCTGGAAGCGCTGCTTGCAGACCTTGCGCATCGCTTCCTTGGCCGGCTTCATCCAGGCGCGGGGATCGAACTCGCCCGGCTTTTCCATCAGCAGCTTACGGACTGCGCCGGTCATCGCCATGCGGTTGTCGGTATCGATGTTGATCTTGCGCACGCCATGCTTGATGCCGCGCTGGATTTCCTCGACCGGCACGCCCCAGGTCTGGGGCATCTTGCCGCCGTACTCGTTGATGATGTCCTGCAGGTCCTGCGGCACCGACGACGAGCCGTGCATTACCAGATGGGTGTCGGGCAGGCGGCGGTGGATTTCCTCGATCACGTTCATGGCGAGGACCTCGCCGTCCGGCTTGCGGCTGAACTTATAGGCGCCGTGGGATGTGCCCATAGCGATGGCAAGTGCATCGACCTGAGTGGCCTTGACGAAGTCGACGGCTTGGTCAGGGTCGGTCAGCAGGGCGGAATGATCGAGCTTGCCTTCGAAGCCGTGGCCGTCTTCGGCCTCGCCCATGCCAGTTTCAAGCGAGCCGAGAACACCTAGCTCACCTTCGACCGACACGCCGCAGCTGTGGGCCATCTGGGTCACGCGGCGCGTGACCTCGACGTTGTATTCGTAGCTGGCGGGGGTCTTGGCGTCTTCTTCCAGCGAACCGTCCATCATCACCGAGGTGAAGCCGTACTGGATGGCGGTGGCGCAGGTCGCCGGGCCGTTGCCGTGGTCCTGGTGCATGCAGACGGGGATGTGCGGGTAGAGCTCGGCCAGAGCGTCGATCAGCTTGGCGAGGACGATGTCATTGGCGTAGTTGCGAGCGCCGCGCGAGGCTTGGATGATGACGGGGGCATTGACCTCTTCGGCCGCCTCCATGATCGCCAGACCCTGTTCCATATTGTTGATATTGTAGGCTGGAAGCCCGTAGCTGTGCTCGGCCGCGTGGTCGAGGAGCTGTCGCAGCGTGATGCGCGCCATGATTTGATCCCTGAATGTCAGTCTGTTTTATTTGCAGAAAGACTAGCGCCGCACCGCAACAAAGTCACGCCGTGTAACAGGGTTTCCGTCGGGCGCCGTCCTTGCGACCCGACGTTGCGCGGCACCCTAGACGCTTAGAGCCTCAACGCCGGGCAGGGGCTTGCCCTCCATCCATTCGAGGAAGGCGCCGCCGGCCGTTGAGACGAAGGTCAGGTCGTCGGCCACGCCTGCGTGATTAACGGCTGAAACGGTGTCGCCGCCGCCTGCGACCGCGATCAGGGCGCCGGCCTTGGTCTTTTCAGCGACATGCTTTGCGACGGCGACCGTGGCGGCATCGAACGGCGGCACTTCGAACACGCCCAAGGGGCCGTTCCAGATCAGGGTCTTCGATGCATCGATCGCCGCGTTGAGGCGAGCAACCGTCTCGGGGCCGGCGTCGAGAATCTTGTCGTCGGCGGACAGCGATTCACCAGTCTTGACCGTGCGAGCAGCAGCGCCCGGCTTAACCTCGGTCGCCACGACGACATCGACGGGCAGCAGGATTTCGCAGCCCTTGGCTGCTGCCTCCGCCATGATCTCACGGGCGGTTTCGGCCATGTCCTTCTCGGCCAGCGAGCCGCCGATATCCACGCCCTGTGCGAACAGGAAGGTGTTGGCCATGCCGCCGCCAATCGCGAGCGTATCGAGCTTGCCGACCAGGTTCTTGAGAAGATCGAGCTTGGTCGAAACCTTCGCCCCCCCCACGATCCCGATCACCGGCTTGTCCGGATTGCCC
>DASVTM010000023.1:0-4165 GCA_036387575.1 Brevundimonas sp. | reverse complement strand
GCGATGGATCGGAGGCGGAGAAGTCGGTCATCGTCGCGGATCTGATCGCCAAGGGGACGCTGAAGGCGCTCGATCCGGTCAAGCGCCCCGGTAGCTACTATGCGGCCTCCGATCCGCGCGACGTAGCGCGAGTCGAGAGCCGGACCTTCATCTGCTCGGACGATGAAGCCGACGCCGGGCCGACCAACAACTGGGCCGATCCGATCGAGATGCGCGACCGCCTCGACGGCCTCTTCGACGGCTGCATGGTTGGGCGGACGATGTATGTCGTGCCGTTCTCGATGGGGCCGGTGGGGTCGAAGATCAGCGCGCTCGGCGTCGAGATCACCGACAGCGGCTATGTCGCCGTGTCGATGGGCATCATGACGCGGATGGGCAAGCCGGCGCTGGACGTGCTGGGCGACGAGGGGGTGTTCGTGCCGGCCGTGCATACGCTCGGCGCGCCGCTGGCTCCCGGGCAGTCGGATGTGCCGTGGCCCTGCAACGCCGACAAGTGGATCGTCCATTTCCCCGAGACGCGCGAGATCTGGTCCTATGGGTCAGGCTACGGCGGCAACGCGCTGCTGGGCAAGAAGTGCTACGCGCTGCGAATCGCGTCGGTCATGGCCCGCGACGAGGGCTGGCTGGCCGAGCATATGCTGATCCTCAAGCTGACCAATCCCGAGGGTCAGGCCAAGTACATCGCCGCCGCCTTCCCGAGCGCCTGCGGCAAGACCAACCTGGCCATGCTGCAGCCGACGCTGCCGGGCTGGAAGGCCGAGACCATCGGCGACGACATCGCCTGGATGCGCTTCGGTGACGACGGGCGGCTGTATGCGGTGAACCCCGAGGCCGGCTTCTTCGGCGTCGCGCCGGGCACCAGCCATGCGTCGAACACCAACGCCATGGCCACGCTGGCCACCAACACCGTCTTCACCAACACCGCCCTGACCGCCGACAACGACATCTGGTGGGAAGGCATGACGAAGGAGACGCCGGAGGGGATGACGACCTGGAAGGGCGTGGCGCATGACGCTTCTTCCGGCGAACCCGCTGCCCATCCGAACGCCCGCTTCGCCTCTCCCGCCTCGCAGTGCCCGACCATTGCGCCGGAGTGGGAGGACCCCAAGGGTGTGCCGATCTCGGCCATTCTGTTCGGCGGGCGTCGTGCGTCGGCCGTGCCTCTGGTGACCGAGGCGTTCGACTGGGAGCACGGGGTGTTCCTCGGCTCGACCGTGGCTTCGGAAGGGACCGCTGCCGCCGAGAACGCCATAGGCGAGCTGCGTCGCGACCCCTTCGCCATGCTGCCGTTCTGCGGCTACAACATGGGCGACTATTTCGCGCACTGGCTGGCTTTGGGGGCGAAGGCGGACGCCTCGAAGCTGCCGCGCATCTACTTCGTCAACTGGTTCCGCAAGAACGAGGACGGTAAGTTCGTCTGGCCCGGCTTTGGCGAAAACGCCCGCGTGCTGAAGTGGATATCCGAACGGCTCGACGGCAAGGCGAGGGCTATGGACACGGCTGTGGGGCGCGTGCCGTCGCCGGACGCTCTGGACCTCGCGGGTCTCGACCTGTCGAACGCCGACCTGCACCTGTTGCTGGACGTCGACACTCAGGTCTGGAGCGAGGAGGCGTCGCTGATCCCAGGCTTCTACGAGAAGTTCGGCGACCGGCTGCCCAAGGCGCTCTGGGCCCAGCATGAGGCGCTTGTGGAACGGTTGAATGCCGAAGGTGGGCTGGCTGTTTCGGCCTGAGGACGCTTTGACGGCTTGAAACGGAGGCGCGGGCGGTCGAAGGACTGCCTGTGCCCTCATCGTCTCCTCTCCTGACTACTGACATCCTCGTCATCGGAGGCGGCGTGCTCGGCTTGTGCACGGCGGTTGAGCTGACGCGCCGAGGCCGGGATGTGCTCGTGCTGGATCCCGGCGGCGCCAATGCCTCGTCGGTTGCAGCGGGGATGATCGCACCGGCGATCGAGTCCTTCATCGACGAGGCCTCGCCCGAACACGCCCGGCTGTTGCGCGAGGCTGGGCGGTTGTGGGCCGGCGTTCCTGAGGTGCGGTTGAAGCCCACCCCGGCCATCTGGCGTGATGGGGGAGGTGAGCAGATGGTGGCGGCGCTTCGGGTGTTAGGGTTCGAAGCCTCGCTCGACGCGCGAGGGCAGGTGCTTGCACCGGACGATGTTCAGCTGGATCCGGTCGCCGCCCTTACAGCTCTCAAGGCGGTACTCTGGACGCCGGTCGTCGAAGGGCAAGCTGTGCGGATCGATCGGGTTGGAACAGGCTGGGGCGTCGAAACCGAGAGCGGCGCGATCTTCGCCAGGACAGTGGTGCTGGCGACCGGGGCGGCTAAGCCGCTAGCGGGACTGCCACAAGGCGTCGCGGCGCTGATCCGCCTGATCGAGCCGATCCGGGGGCAGATCGGCTTCACCGCCGAGGTGCTGGCGGAGACCGTGACGCGGGGGGCAGGGGGCTATGTGGTTCCGACCGAGGGCGGGAGCCTGATTGGGGCGACGATGGAGCCGGGACGGCGTGATCTGGAGCCGGACGGGGCTACCGGCGAGCGGTTGACGGCCATGGCGGCGAGCCTTGTGGAACAGGAGATCGCAGACGAGATCGACTGGCGGGTCGGTGTGCGGGGATCGACGCCGGACGGGCTGCCGATGGCCGGGTTCAGCGGCGAGCCGGGCCTGTACCTCGCGCTGGCGCCGCGTCGGAACGGCTGGCTGCTGGGGCCGCTGGTCGGGCGTATCGTTGCGGACAAGATGGGGGGCGGCGACATCTCCGGATACGACCCGGAGCATGCCGCCGCCCTCGACGCTCTCAGGTTCGCCTGACCCTTACTCGGGCGCCGCGAAGCGGACGCTGAAGCTCACCCGGGCGCCGTCGATCGCTTGACCATCGACCGCGCCGGGCTGCATGCGGAAGTACCGCGTCAGGCCGAGCGCCGCCGAGCCGAAGCGGCGGTTGGACGGGTTCTCCGCCGCGACTGCGCAGTTGCTCAAGGCTCCCGCTGCGCTGACCGAGCAGATCAGCGAGGCTGAACCCGAGACCCCGTCGTCCAGGGCCCGTTCCGGGTAGGCTCGGCTCATCTGCGCAGCACTGGGCTGGCTGGCCCAACGCGGGTGCGTGATGACTGGCGGCGCCCGGGGCGGCTCGGTCGCCGTTCCGGGCACATCCACCTTGGGCATCGGGTTGCTCAGGGCGATGACCGTGCCCGTGTTGGGCGTCGCGTCCGGGAAGACCTCAGTGGCCAAGGTGTCGGTGGGGAACACAGGCAGCGGCGTGTGGTGGATGGCCGTATTCGGCGCGGGATTCCGCTGGACGACGGGCTTTTCAGGCTCCGGTGGGATGACCGGCTTGTCCATGCTGATATCGATGATCGGCGGTTCGGGAAGCTGCTCCGCCTGCTTCAGCTCGAACCTTTGGTAGTAGAGCGCGGCGCCGACACCGACGTGAGCCAGAGCGACAATGCCGATGGCGATCAGCGTCGTTCGGGGCAGGGGTTTCTTGCGTTCGCCATAGTCCAGCGGGCTGACCAGACCCGGTCCGCCGGCAATCTTCATCATCATGGCAGGCACTCCCGTGGCGCTCCCCAGCCTCCCACGTGTGAAGTTCGCTCCATGCTTGTGGCGGCTTTTGGGCAAAGCCAAGCTTATCAAAGTTTACTTGAGCGATGTTCGATCAGTGTGCTGTATTAACGTTCCATTAACCACGATCCGCCAGCGTCACGGTCATCATGAGTATCGGATCGATTCCATCAGTTGGCGGCGTAGAGGCGGCCATTCGGCGCGCGTCGTCGGCAACCGGCGTGGACTTCGATTTCCTGATGAAGACGGCGCGTCGCGAGAGCGCGATGAACCCGTCGGCGAAGGCCAGGACCTCGTCAGCGGCGGGCCTGTTCCAGTTCATCGAGCAAACCTGGTTAGCAACGGTCAAACAGTCGGGCGCCAAGCATGGATATGGCCAGTACGCCGATCTGATCCATCAGGGCGGCGACGGTCGCTGGCGTGTCGAGGGTTCGGCGCGCAACGTTGTCATGGATCTTCGCTTCGATCCGCAGGCGGCTTCGAGCATGGCCGCGGAGCTAACCGCGTCGAACGCCGCATATTTGCGCGGGCGCACGGGTCAGGAACCCGGCGCAGGCGACCTGTACGCCGCTCACTTTCTCGGTCCCGCGGGAGCCG
>DASVTM010000022.1:0-4317 GCA_036387575.1 Brevundimonas sp. | reverse complement strand
CGGCAATCGCGGCCTGGAGTGCGGCGAAGTCGGGGGCGCCGGTGTGATCAAGCGCGACGACTTCTCCATCTATGATACCGTCCTTGAGCGCTGTTCCCGCAGCGACGATCTCCGGAAACCTGGCCGACCAGTCCAGTCCTTTACGCGTCGACAGAGTGGCCTTGCCGCCGGCCGTCCGAAGCTGCATCCGGTAGCCATCGAATTTGATCTCGTGCGCCCAACCCGCACCGCCCGGCGGCTTCTCCAGCGACTTGCAGAGCTGTGGCTCGACGAAGTCGGGCAACTCGGAAACTGCTTTGGATTTGGCGGGCGGGCGGGACCTTGTCGGCGCGATCAAGCCTGCAGGTGCGGTATCATCGCGATTGCTCTGCCAGACCGATCCGGCCGCGGCGCCTTTCGCGGTCATGAAGGGCTTTGCAGCCTTGCCCTTGCCATTCGCGATCTCCGTCATGGTTCGACCCGAGGCGACCGAGCGGTCATCGTCGGTCGGACCGGAGATGTTTCCTTCCACGGCGCCTTCGTCGCGATGCTTGATCAACAGCCAGGTCGCCTTGCCGCGGTCGTCGCGACGGGTGCGCACGATCACCCATGACCCATGCATCCGCTCGCCTTCCATGACGAATTTGAGTTCGCCCTTGGCCAACGCCGCTCCGATCTTCTCGAAACCCTTCTCCGGCGCCCAGAAACCCCGATCCCACAGCATGACGGTTCCGCCACCGTACTGGCCTTTGGGGATGGTGCCCTCGAAGTCGCCGTAGTCGAGCGGGTGGTCTTCGACCTCCATGGCCATGCGGCGATCCCTGGGATCAAGCGAAGGCCCCTTCGGCACCGCCCAGGATCGGAAAGTGCCTTCATATTCCAGCCTCAGATCGAAATGGAGATGGCTGGCGGCGTGCTTCTGGATAACGAAGCGAAGCGCCTCCGAGGGAACGACCTTCGCGTCCTTTCCCGACGGCTCAGCCGTCGCCCCAAAGTCGCGCATCTCCTGGTATTTAGCGAGTTTGTCGCCAGCCATGGTCTAACCTCGTATCCTGATCCTCGGCGCTCAACGATCAGCTTCGACGGTTGATCCCGAGGCCGATGCTGTTCGAGGAACGTCGCGCTGCCAATCGCTGCGGTGCGCTCTGGATATTGCCAGCGCTAGGCTCAACTACACGGACTTGACGGCCCGACCTGCTGTGACCCAGGCCGGCCGGCGCCCAGGCTCCGGATATCATAGACGTCGAAGCCTGCCATGATCGCCATCGACCGCGAACATGGCAGCTCCGATCAGCCGGTCGAGGCCGAGTTCCGGCAGAAGCCGCTTCAATGCGATCTCGAACGGCTTGCGCCTTCGGCCAGCCACACCGCCAATGCTCAGACAGCCAGAGGCCGGGCCAGACCCGCCACGAACTTTGCTACTTCCATCTGTGGCAGCAGTGACCCAGAACCTCGGCCAGGGCAGCCGCGCTGCGCAGCAGCCCCACCGGACAGGGCGTTGCGCGCCTTTCCTTGGCGTAAACTGCCTTGGAAAAGAGACTGACACCATTGGGGCAGCTCCCGGCCGGACAGTCCACCAGTCAGGACCGGCCAGTTGCGCGCCAGATGTCCGCCAGCATCTCTCGCAAAACGGCGAGGTGCAGCCCGGGGAGCCGCACCGAACCGTCCGTTTTGGGCCCGGCCGCGTCGGAGATCACGACGATGACGCCGTCACCTCCGTAATCGTGACACGAAATTGCGCGGCCGGCTTACATCGGCGACGAAGCGTCACCAGCCATCGCCATGATCATGTTGTAGTGCCGCGAGACGATGGGGACAGCGCTGGCGGCGGCGGTCTTCAAGGACGGTGCGTCGCCGTTTTTCGCATAACTGGCATGAAGCATAAGCGCCTGCCGATGAGCCATGACCTGCTGTTGCTTGTAGAGGGCATCGCGAGCCTCGTTACTGGTACCCTGAAGCTGGCGGATCATCTCCGTCTTCTCCGCGTCCAGCGTTGGCGGCGATGGTGTCAGGCCTGCGGTCTGGGCCGCGCGCATCACCGTTGCGGTCGTCATTGTATGGTGATCGACCATCATCTGCGCGAACCGTCTCAACTCGGGATCCTGGGTCGACTGTAACACGAGCTGGCTAGACTGAATTTCATACTGGTCGCTCGCCCCGGCCATCCGGACAAACTCCATTGCGGGGGGCGCGCTTTGCGCCATGGCGGCCTCGGCAATCGGCGCCGCTTGGCCTGTTGGCATCGTGCTGCATGCAGCAAGCAACACTGCCGCAGCGGCCGAGGCCGCGAGTACAACATCTTTCATAAAGGATCTCCTGGACGCCAAAACGCATCGTTCGACACAAGACCCGGACCATAAAAACAGTTCCAGAGTCGGGTCTACAACATTCCGACCGCGCCTGAACACGCCTGTAGCTTTGTGTGTCGTTTCCGACATAGGAACCGTAGCAAGTAATACTTGTTTCCCGCACAACAGAGATCGAAGTTGGCGGATACTATTTGATGGGCTGTCGAATTCTTGGGGCGATAGCCTTCATTCTGCTTTTGGGCCCCGGCCTGACAGCCTGCGCGACATCGACCGGACTGACCAGTGGCGATCCTGATCGGATCGCGGGCCGCACCTATGTTGTGACCGGCGCCTCCAGCGGCTTTGGGCGAGGAACTGCCGTGCGGCTGGGCGCCCTTGGCGCGAATGTCGTGCTCGCCGCCCGGCGAACGGAACTGCTCGAAGAGGTGGCGTCCGAGGTGCGGGCGGCCGGTGGTGGGGCCCTGGTCGTGCAGACCGACGTGGCGGACGCGGCCGCGGTGCAGCGTCTCGCTGATCAGGCCGTCGGGCGGTTCGGGCGCGTGGACGTCTGGATCAACAACGCCGGGGTCGGCGCGATCGGTCGCTTTGAGGATATACCGATCGAGGACCATTCAAGGCTGGTCGACATCAACCTGAAAGGCGTCATCTACGGCAGTCACGCCGCCATGCGTCTGTTCCGGGCCCAGGGTTTTGGCGAACTGGTGAACGTGGGCTCCGTCGATAGCGAAGTCCCCCTCGCCTATCAGGCGTCCTACTCCGCCACAAAGGCGGGCGTGCTCGCCTTGGGCAGGGCGATGAACGAGGAGATCCGGCTGAACCGGACGGGGCGGATTCACGTCTCCACCGTCATGCCCTGGGCTGCCGACACCCCGTGGTGGCCTCACGCCGCCAACTACAGCGGCGGCACGCCGCGAATGGCGGCGATGGACGATCCGCAAAAGATCGTAGACGCCATCGTCTGGGTTTCGGTTCACCCCCGTGAAGAGTTGCCCGTCGGCTGGAAGGCCAAGGCGTCGAACGACATGCACCACCTGTTCCCCGACATCACCGAACGGATGTCAGGCGATATCGCACATCGCTGGCAGATCGAGACCGCGCCCCCCGCCCCGCCGACTCACGGAACCCTGCACGAGCCGATGCTGGAAGGCCGGGCCGTCGACGGCGGCGTCCGTGAGAGGATGGCTGCCGAGAACGAAGCCCGCCGCGTTCAAACGCCGAAGTAGAATGAGGCTGGATGGTCCGACCGCTGACAGCCGTTGGCCGCGCGCATGGGTTAACTGGCGAGCCGCGGTCCTGCTTGGCCTGATCAGCAGCACCTTCTCGACCGTTGTCAGCACCCTCGGCGCCCAACGCATCGGACGTGACGCGCCCGTAGACTGGATGGTGGTGGCGAGCATTCCGGCGCGTGACGCCGCACTGGACGTGCATCCGCAGCTCTGGGCGCAGGTCGTCGGCGTTCTCTTCCACCAATGGGCCGACTTCTCTTGGGCGGTGGTGTTCTTCGGCTTCCTGGGGTTCTGGACGGCCCGACTGAAGCCGGGCTGGATCGCCGTCATCGCCCTGCCATGGTCCGTCGCGACCTCGTCGTCGGAATGGTTGTTCCTCGTTCCGTGGCTACCCTTCCAGCAGCCGATTTTCACTCTCGAACAGCCCTATTGGCTGGGGTTCTTCGTCCACCTGATGTCAGCCCTGATCTACCCGCTGTTCCCCTGGATCCGGGATCAGGTGGAGGGGCTGCGACCCTCTCCGCACCGGAGGTTCGCCGCGATCTGGGGCGGCGGGGCGACGACATTCGTCGCCCTCCTCGCCGTGGTGGCGATCATGGGCGCTGCGGATCGCGAACCGGGATGGCGCGGCGGCGGCGATCCTCAGGCCGACCAGACCTTCCTGCGCCGGATGGCGGCGCATCATGTTCAGGGCGTCGAGATCGCCACACTGGCCGCTACACGCGCCGAGGATCCCCATTTGCGGGCGTTGGCCGGTCTGATGGCGGCGGCCCAGTCCGGCGAAATCCGGGTCATGCAGGCGT
>DASVTM010000021.1:0-1653 GCA_036387575.1 Brevundimonas sp. | reverse complement strand
GCGACCCCGTTGAAACGAGAAACCTACCCCTGAAGAAAAAGACGGGGTCACTACAGTGACCCCGCCAGTGGGTGAATGCGCTCCGAACGTCGGGCCTGCGCGGGGTTAATACGCGCGGCGATACTGGGGCTTTTCAAGCGCCCGGGCGTGCTCGATCGAGTACTTCGCCCACGGCTGGGCTTCGAGGCGCGGCTTGCCGATGGGCTTGCCCGTGCCTTCGCAGACGCCGTAGCTGCCGTCTTGGATTTTGGCCAAGGCACGCTGGATCTCGCCGAGCAGTTTGCGCTCTTTTTCGACGAGGTTGAGCGTGAATTCCTGCTCGTAGTTATCCGTGCCGCTGTCGGCCATGTGTAGCGGGAGGGTGCTGAGGTTGGTGTTGCCCGAGCGCAGGGCATCGCCTTCCATGCTGCTCATGTCGCCGAGCAGCTCACGGCGTTTCTGCAGGAGCAGGTCGCGGAAGGTTTCGAGTTCCTTCGTGCTCAGGCCGGCCTGGTTCTTGGCCATCTTGCTGTTGCTGGTGACCGGCGGCGGGGGTAGGCGCACGATGATCGGCTCGAGCGTCCGTGTCTTGACCTTCGGCCGCGTCAGCGACTTCACCAGCCCGGACTTCATGGCCGGGGAAGCCGACGATTTGATGACCAGTTCCGGCTTCGCTGACGACCTGATGACGAGCTTGGGCGCGCCGGTCTTGAGCGCTGAAGAGCTCGGGGTCGGACTCGCGGCCGGATTTGGGGCCGGGTTTGGGATCGGCGTCGACGCCGAACGGCCGGCCCGCGACAGGGCCTTGAGCGCCACCGCCGGGCGGGTCGGCGCCTGTGCGACGGGCCGGGCGACCGGTGTCCTGGCGACAGGCGATTTGACCACAGTCGATTTGGCGGAAGACCGGGAGACACCGGCCTTGGCGGCAGGCTTGGCGGCCCGCGACACCACGCGCGGCGACTTGGCGGACGCCTTCCTGCCCGCGCCGGAACTGGCCGCAACGGAAACGGTTTTGGGCTTTGCCTTAACGACAGGCTTTACGACCGGCTTCTTGCTGACCTTCTTCGCCACGGATTGTGCCTCTGGTGCTTGGACTTTTCAGTCGATTAGCCACGCGCTCCGCCGCCCCGGGTAGAGCAATGCAAACCTATCAGATCCCTCGACTTCGGTCAAGATTTTCGGCCGAACGTCGGCCTAACGGACGGCAGCCGATAATGTCGCCGCCGGTTCGCTTACAATCACGTCCCATGGCCCGACTCGTCCGCGAGGTTCGTCTCCACGTCACCGCCGCCCCGGCCGCGATGCCCACCGGGGGGGCATTGTCACCCAATGGGTACGCAGGAACGCCCCCAATGGATCCATTGGCGACGTTCTTCGCCCTGCAGGTGGGCCTCGCCGGCGCGCCCGACCCGGCGACGGGCTACCTGTGCAACATCAAGCGCGTCGACGCCGCCGTCCGCGCCCGCGGCGCGCCGGTACTGCAGGCCCTGCTGGCCGAGGGCACGTTCACCCACGCCCGGGTTTTAGGGCAGCTCTACGGCGAGTTGCGCGACGCCTGGCCGGGCGTGACGCTCGAGCGGCTGCGGCTGCGCCTCTCTCCGTACATGGCGATCGAACACTTCGCGAAGGAACCGACAATGATCCGCCTGAGCCAGCGATTCGAGTTCTCCGCCG
>DASVTM010000020.1:0-1888 GCA_036387575.1 Brevundimonas sp. | reverse complement strand
GAAGGTCAGGAACGGATCCACGCTCGAGCGGGTGTTCATGATGATCCAGCCCGGGATCGACTTGCCGCGCGCGGCGGAGGCGGCGGCGGCCTTGTTCGATGCAGGCAGGCCTGCGACGCCCGCCTCGTTCGGGATCACGGTCCAGGCGTTCTCGTCGGCGACGACCTTCTGGCCGAAGCTGGTGAAGGCGCCCGACAGGGCGGTGTTGATGCGGCCCAGCTCAGCCTTGCCGGCGGCGTCGAGATTGGCGCCCGAGCGGATGAAGTTGTCGCGGCTGCGCACGGCCAGACGCTTCTGCTGGGCGTTCAGGCCCATGGCGTCGGCGTTGTCGGCCACGGCCTTGACGCGCTGGAACAGTTTTTCGTTGAAGCTGATCTCATCGAAGAAGGCCGAGAGGATCGGCGACATCTCGGTGTCGAGAGCGTCGTATTCGGCGCCGCCGATGTTGCCCGTCATGACGCTGTAGATGTTGGACACGCGATCCAGCGGTGCGCCCATCAGCTCCATGGCCACGAGGGTGTTGGCGAAGGTCGGAGCCTCGGGGTTGTTGGCGATGGCGGCGACGTCGGCGCGGTTGAGCGTCATGCCTTCCATCAAAGCTTCGCGAAGCTTGGCGGGGGTAACCTTGTCCCACGGCGGCACGCCGTCATAGGGACCGGTCCAGACCTGCAGCAGTTCGGCCCTGGGCGCGGTGGCCGGCAGGACGGCGCGGGCGATGCGCGCTTCTTCCGCCACCGTGGCCGGGTTCGAGCCGGCGGCGTATTCGCCAGACATCCTGTCAGCGGTCCCGCCGCCGCTGGCGCAGGCCGAGAGGGCCATCAGGCTGCCGCCCGCGATGAGAAGCTGACGTCTGTGCATGGAATGCTCCGGATCAAAATCATTTGCGTGGACACTAGCCCTGTTGAACCTGACCGTCACCTGAACGGACAGTAATCTTTGGCGTTGGACGCCCGACGCCCGTGCGGCTAAAGCCCGCGCCATGGCGATAGGCGTATTCGACTCCGGTGTTGGTGGCCTGACGGTCCACCGTGAACTCGTGGCCCGGTTTCCGGAGCGGGACTTCGTGTATTTCGCCGATCAGGCCAATGCGCCGATCGGCGGCAAGACCGGCGAGCAGATCGTCGATCTGACGCGCGCAGGCTGCACCACATTGTTCGACGCCGGTGCCAGTGTCGTCGTGCTGGCCTGCAACACAGCGTCGGCCGTGGCCCTGCGTCGCTTGCAGCAGACGTGGATTCCAGAGCAACAGGCGAAATACGGTCGCGCGGTGAACGTGCTCGGCATCATCGTCCCGACCATCGAGGCGGCGACTGGCCTGCCCTGGACCTATGAGACCGACCGGACCGCCAAGGACGACAAGATCGAGGCGATCGATATCGTCGGCGTGTTCTCGACCGCCGCCACGGCGCTCAGCCGCGTCTATGAGATCGAGATCGACAAGCGGCGCGAAGATCTGGCGGTGTTCTCGGAGTCCTGCCCCGGTCTGGCCGGCCTGATCGAACTGGGCGCGACGCCCGAAGAGCTCAAGGTCGTCGTGGACGAGCATGTCGATGCCCTGCGCCGTCGTATCGGCCGGCATCCCGACACCGCCATCCTCGGGTGCACCCACTATGAGATCATCGCCGATCTGTTCGTTCAGGCGCTACCGAAGAGCACGACGCTGATCGATCAGCCACGTTCCGTCGCCGATGCACTGGCGCGCTATTTCGAGCATCATCCCGACTATGATCTGGGATCATCCGGACGGCGCGACTTTCTGACCAGCGGCGAACCCGGACCGCAGTCGGAGATGGTCAGCCAGTTCTGGGGCGCGCCGCTGAGTTTTCAGGCGGCTTGATTTCACGCGCAGGCTTCAAGCCACGATCTAGTCCTCGAACTCACTGAGCTG
>DASVTM010000019.1:0-5057 GCA_036387575.1 Brevundimonas sp. | reverse complement strand
AACACGCCTGCGATGCTGAACACGTCTCCGGCCTTGACCGTGCCGCCGGCGCCGAGCCCCGCAAGGTTCAGCGTCTGCGTGTAGGTCGCTTTGGCTGCGACATATGTGGTCTGCTGCGCGGCACCGGCGATCGTGCCGTTGGTGCGCGTGCCGGTCGTGTGCGTCGGCATGCCCTGCGTCATGTAGGGGTCGACACCCTGCACGCGCGGCAGACGCGCTTCCTTGAGCGCTTGGTTGGCGACGCCCTCCTGCGTGTTCAGGCCGACGAAGTTGCCGACCAGCCCGTAGTGGTCGTTCGGCCCCATCAGGGCGAAGCGGCCATCCATTGGGACGCCGAGGTTGTCGAGACGCTTCGGACCCAGCGAGAAGTCCTGCGTGGAGTCGATGATCTGGCCCGGCGTGCCGACCCAGTTGGGGAAGTTCACGTACTGACCCAGGATCACCGAATCGACGCCCTGCGCAATCTGGGCGGTGGCCGCCTTCATCGAGCGGGACTTCATCAGGCTATCGACCGTCAGCGTCTCCTCGACCGAGGTGAACTGGAAGTCGACGCCGATCTGCCGGTCGATCTTCACGGCCTGCTCGCCCTCGACCACGTCCTGAATGGACACGACCGGGCCGGTGCGGAGCGTGAACTCCGGCGGGCGCTTCACGTAGATCGTGTCGCCCTTCTTCTGGAAGGTGTCGCTGAACTGGCCGTCGATCATCTTGGCCGCGACGAGCTGATTGGTCAGCAAGGCCAACGCGGTGTTCGCGTAGACCTTCGGGGAGAGGAGAGCGTTTGCCACTTAAGGCGTCCTTTCGAGGATGGGTGCTCAGCCGCTCGCGTACTGCTTGGCGAACGCCGCGAAGTCGTCGGTCTCGGGGGAAACCTTGAACTGGCCGGATGCGCCGCGGGCAGAGGCTGGCGGAGGGGGAGCGTTTGATGGGCGGGGTGCAGGCTGGGCCACGGTCGGCGCGCTCAGGCGACCTTCCAGACGGCCGATTTCACGGACCTGAGCGAGGGGTGACAGAGCCGCGATGCGGCGCGCTTCGGTCGGGTTCTTGGTGAGGTGGTACGCGACGGCGGGACCGTCCGCGCTTTCCAGAATGGCGGCGCTCATGGCCGGGGTGCAGAGAGCCGCCGCGCGGCCGTAGTCATCCCCGACGACCTCATGGAAGTCGGGCATGGTCTCGGCGGCCTTGGCGGCGTTCGTGCTGAACGTGGACAGCAGCTGCGCTTGGGAACGCTGGGCCTCGTCCTGCTGGCGTTGCGCCGTGAACTCCTGCCGCGTCTCGTATCGAGCGAGGTCGCGGATGAAGCGGGCGTCGGTTTCCCCGTACTCGTACTGCGACGGATCGGGCTCGCCGTTCGTCGGTTCCGGTTGCGCCTGGGGCGGCGGTTGGTTGCGCGTCGCTTGTTCGCGCCAGTAGTCCCGATCCCGCTCAGCTTCACGCTGGAGGCGGGTCTTCTCGTCGATCCTCTCCTGAAACGACTGCCGCTTGCGCTCTTGGCGCTGCTCGGGCGTCTCCGTCTCAGATGCGCCGGGATCGTCGGCGGGTTGCTGCTCTTGCCCCTCTTGCTGGCCTTCAGGCAGGGTTTGGGGCTCTTCCGGGGCTTGCGCCTCGGGATTGGTCACGTCGGTCATGGAGCGCCTGTGGCGAGGGCTAGAAGCCCGGAGCCGCCGGTGCGGGTTGTTCAAACGGCGGCGGCGCCATCTGCCCGATCATCGAGCCCGCTTGTGCGAGCTGAACTTCCATCTCGGCCTTGAACGCCTCCGCTTCGGCTCTGCGGGCGTCGGCTTCGGCCTTCTCGGCTTGCGCGGCCTTGAGGCGGAGGTCGAGTTGACCCGCCTGCATCGCCATCTGCGCCTGCTGTTGCTGCATCGGGTCGGGCGGAGGCGGCTGTTCGGGCTCCTCGCCCTCTTCCGGCTCGCGGATGCCCGGCGGGAGCGTCTTGACCAGCCGCTTGGCGATCTCGTCCGCCATCGGCCAGTCCTGCGCCTTGGCGATCAGGTCGCCCGCTACAGCCCCGGCAGTCGGAACCGCCTGGACGAACGCCATCATGGATTCGGCGGCCTCGACGCGCTTGGTGGAGTACGAGGGCCCGCTTTCCACGACCACATCGTACTTGCCGATCAGCAGGTCGATGCTGCCTTCGGTGTTCGGGTCGTTGATCCGCTTCTGCTCAGCCTTGCCGTCGTCACCCAGCACCCGGATTGTGCGCGCGGTGTCGTAGACGACCGGGATCAGCTCGTTCACCACCCGGCCGCACTCGCCGATCGCGTCCTTGAGGTTGTCCGGGTAGATGTACGTCGCGACATCGCCCTGACGGTCGCGGGCCATGATCGCCTTGCCGCTCGTCTCGTTGGATTGCGCGCCCAGCGAAGCGTCGTGCAGCCCGGTCACGTCCTTCATGTCCTGCGCGTGCATCGCTGCGGACTGCGCTAGGCCAGCCGGGAACGCGGGCGGATCGACGCGCTGCGGCTTCTCGGCACCCGTGTTGTAGACCAGCAGCGGATCACCCGATCGGTGCGCGCTGCGGAAGTCGTCCTCGATGCCCTCGATGGCCTCCGACGACGCGATCCACTGGGCTTTCGGGGCCAGACCCATCGTCTCGGCGAACACCGAGCGGTCGTAGTTCATCAGCCGCTGTGGGTCTTTGGCGAAGCGCACCAAGCCCCAGCGCACCCGCTTGTCGCGGATGTGCATTTCCCAGCCCGGAACCCGGAAGATCGGCAGACGGCTGATCGGCAGCTCGTAAGCCTGCGTCGACAGCACCGCGGCGCCGGTGATCAACTCCATGACGGCGGATCGGCGCGTCACCTGCCGCGTCCTTACCGCCTGCTCCGCGAGTTCGGGCTGATCGGTGACGTCGACCACGAAACCGTCCGGCATGGCCGCCAGCGTCCGCGTTGTCTCCTGCATCCGCCAGTACTCGGTGACGCGAACCGTGTCCTTGGTGGACCAGCCCTGCGCCTCCCCGACCGTCAGGTCACTCGACTGAGCATCCGGCCAGGCGGCTTCAAACGTCTTGCGGTCAATCTCATCGACCACGAAGCACCACTCCGCGTCGGCTCCGGTCGGCTCCGTCGCCATCGGATCCCACACGACCGCAAAGGGATCGGGGATCGACCGGATACGAATGTCCTGATCGAACACGTCGTCGCTGGCGTACTCGAGCTTCACCCGGAAATGGCCGAGCCCGCACGACACCTGCGACTGCCCAGCGGAGGCGTAGACCCGCTGCGCCTTGGACGCGTACTCGATGCCGCGGATCAGCCCCTGCCGCGTCTCCGCAACCTCGACGTCACCATCCTCTGCAGGCCGCACCCGAATGGCTGGCTGGTTCAGGCGGATGTCGCCGACTACCTGCGCCACGAACTGCGGCAGGCGGTTGATGGTAAGACACGGCCGCCCGGCGCGCACCTTGACGACGGCCGGGTCCCACTGTTCGCCGGTCAAGAACCGCAGGTCTTCCAGCGCGGCGTTGCGGTTGTCCTGATCGTAGTCCACGCCCTGCTGGAAACGCTCGCGGGCTTCCGTCAGGAACTCGGTGCGGTCGATGACCTTGGGATCGGGATCGGTCGGACCGGGGTTGCCGTCGCGCTTCGGCACGAGCGGGCCAGCGTCACTGGGTCCAGGGTTGTCGTCTCGCCTCAGCCCATCCATGCGGTCGGTCCTCGCGGCTCGCGGCGGGCTTCTGTCTTCGGCTTCTCAGCGCGCTTGACGGACTGCAGGTCCAGCTCGGTCAGCGCCCAGACCAGCGCATCGACACGGTCAGGCGAGCCCTCGCCGAGGAACCCGTCGCCGGTCATGGCGCACATCTGGTCTTCCAGCGCCTCAAGCCCCGCGACGTGCTTGACCCGGCCCTGCTCGTAGAGCGCCGCTATAGGCTCAGCCCGAACGACCTTGCCCCGTGACGCCGTGACCTCTGCGTAGCTGGCGGAGCGATCCACGGTGCGGATCACATGCTCCACCATCGCGCCGCCGAAGTTGCGCTCACCGACGATGCGGTCCGCACTGAACTCGCGATAGGCGTTGACGGTGCGCTGTCCCCAGCCGTCCGGCGAAAGCTTGCAGCTCCGGTCCGCCAGGACGTAGGCCAACCCGTCGACACCCTTGCCCGCGACCACAATCCCGATAGCGTCACCGTCATCGCCAGCGCCCGACGTTCCCGAGGGGTCCACGGCCACGACGATGCGCTTCATGTCGGGCAGCGTTCCGACCGACCGAGCGCTGTCGACCATGCCGCGCGTCCAGAGCGCGCCAGGCACATCGTCCAGTATCTCGCCGGCCAACTCCTGCCGACCGAGGCGCGTGCCTTCGTAGCGGGTGATGATCTTGTCGAAGAACGACGGGGCCAGGTGCGCCCGGTTGCTGTAGGTCGACCCCTTGGTCACGACCGTAGAGGCCGCTGTCACGATCTGCCGCACCAGCGGGATCGGTCGCGGAGTCGTCGTCACCATCGCCTGCGGATGGTCGCCGAGCCGGAGCCCGAACATGAACATATCCCACGCCTCTTGAGCGTAGGTCCAAGCCGCGAGCTCGTCGCACCATCCGGCGTCGTGCTGCGGCCCTCTTAGGCGATCCGGCTCATCCGCCGAGTAGGTCGTCGCCATCGCCCCGTTGGCCCACGTCAGGCGGCGCTTGGAGGGCTCGTACAGCGGCCTTCCGGTGATCCGGCCCTTGTGGTCGCGGTCGCCGTCCCAGCACACGCTGAGCACGCCGCTGTCGCCTTCCACCATGACATCGCGAGCATCGCCCGCTGTCGGCGCGATCAGGGCCAGCCGTCGAGCGCCGCCCTTGATCTTCTCCCGAACCCACTCGGCTCCTGAACGCGTCTTCCCGGCTCCGCGTCCTGCGATGTAGGCCCAGACCTGCCAGTCGCCTTCCGGCGCTGTCTGCTCCGGCCGCGCAGTGAAGCGCCAGTCGTGCAGTAGCTGCTCGGCTTCTGCCTCAGTGAGTGAGGCCAGAGCGCTCGCCAGCGAGTCCGGCGGCAACGACGCCAGCGACGTGACGTGCAAGTCGCTCCCTAGCATCCGTCACCTCGACCTTGGTCGTGTTCTCGCTCTTGT
>DASVTM010000018.1:0-2767 GCA_036387575.1 Brevundimonas sp. | reverse complement strand
TGGCGCCGCGGCGGCCCGCAAGATCGGTGTAATAGGCCCGGCGCTGAATGTTGATCGAATCGACTTGGGCGCGGACGCTGCCCGACACCGAGCCGACCACGCCGAGATACCCGTCGGCCTGCTCGCCCACGACGCCCTGGGCCTTGGCGGCGTCGATCATGGACTTCTGGGCCGAGGTCTGGGCCAGGGCGCCAGTGGCGGCGACGCCGATCATGGCGACCGCCGCGCCGAGAACGAGGTATTTACGGAAGGTCATCTGGTGAATCTTTCCCATCAGAACAGGTTGGGGTTTTCTTGAAGGAGCGTCTGCAACTCCTTGTCGAGACGGATGCGGACATCCGCGCTCAATGTGGCGTTGATCGTTATCGGCGCCACTTCCAGACGCACGGTCGGGACGCAGGCCGAAGCGCCGACGGCGACGACGCCGAGTAATACGGCGGTAAGGGTCCGCTTGCTGATCATGTCGGCTACTCCGAGTTCGATACTATACCGCACCATAGCGCCCCCGGGGGTGAACAGCCCCTGAACATTCCGAGCGGTCACGGTCTGGAGCCGGATATTGGAGCAGCGTCTATCGGAGCGGGGGCGCTCTGGCCCTGACGGACGCGGTTCAGCTCCAGCAGATCGCCGATCAACTGATTGGCGTTCAGCGTGGTGTCGAGGTTCAGGTTCACGCCGGTACCGGAGGGGAGGGGCAGCGGGGTGTCGAAGAACTGGCGACGCAGCACCTGCAGCCATGTCAGCCGGATTTCCTGCTTGTTCGGCGGATCATGGCGACCATGAATTCCGAAGCGCAGGTTGAGCAGGCCGGCGTCGAGGCTGTTGACCACTATTGTCATGTCGTCGAACGCGAGGTTCTCCAGCGCCTGATAGGCCAGATCCGTCATGGCGTTGGGCGGAAGACTATCGTCATTGTTAGACGCCTCAAGTCCGGTGAGGGCCTCGCGCTGGAGTGACAGACGTCCGGGTTGTACCGCGTTCAGCACGCCGCCGACGACGCGCACGCCTTCTGGCCCGGAGGTGAAGGGAACGCGACCCGAGACGATGGCGTCGAGCTTGACCTTGTCGTCGAGACCCGCACCGCTGAAGATATTGCCGATCTGAACGTTTTCGAAGACCAGTGCCCCGGTGATCGACTGGCTGCGGTCGAACGGGATGGCGAGGGGTTCGATTCGCACGATCCCACCACCGACGCGCAAATCCGCCCCGCTGATGGTCACCGCAGAGGCCTCCAGTCCGAAGTTCAGCTTCAGGTCGGTCAGAGGCGTGATCGCCGCCAGACTGTCCAGTGTCACCGTCTGGTTCGCGGCTGTGGTCAAAGGGACGAGGCTGGTCAGGACGATCTCGCCCTTCAGGCCCTTGGCGTCGCCGATGGGGCTGACGAAATCCAGGCCCGGGATGGTGATCACGCCTGAACTGAACTCGGTGTCCGGGCTCCAGTCGAACTTGCCGGTGAAGCGGGCCTGACCGGTCACTGGAGGCGAAATGAACCCCGCGACGAGCGGGCTGAGATCAAGGGG
The DNA here is from genome assembly GCA_036387575.1 of Brevundimonas sp. Classification (GTDB taxonomy): domain Bacteria; phylum Pseudomonadota; class Alphaproteobacteria; order Caulobacterales; family Caulobacteraceae; genus Brevundimonas. Next base: position 1,247 of record DASVTM010000018.1, on the reverse strand, counting down.
CTGCAGCCCGCCTTGAGCGAAGGTCAGCATTCCTGTGTCGATAGTCAGACCGCCGCTTTCACGCACACCGTCATTGTGCAGCACGATCTGGCCGAGCGGGTGATCGCTGGACGCTAGGTCGAACGTGCCGGTCCACTGCTCTTTGGCCAGCGACGCCGTGCCGCTAAGACCGAGTGGATTGAAGCGCCGGATCGCCGCAGCATCGCTGGCCGACGCCTGTTCGACTGCTGCCGAGAGTGTCAGGTCGCCGCCCTTCGAGCCATCGACCGCCACGGTTCCGGCGGCGTCCGCAACCTTGGCCTCAAGGAAGGGGGCTGAGGCGGACACCGAGGCGAAGCGACCGCGAATGTGCCAGCCGTCATCTGCGACCGTCACCAGAGGGACGGTCCCGGGGCATAGCTGACCGGCGACGTCGGACACGTCGTTCTCTCCGAGTTCGAGTAGACCTGCGGTGAAGCTGCTGCAGCCTGAGGGCGCGTAGGTCAGGCGACCAGTCGATGATGTCAGGCGGCCCTTGGTCGTTACGGTCAGTGTGCGAGCAAGGCCGAAATCGAGCGCGGCGTCGCCCGCGAGATCGGCGGTGAACCCGGTCGGTGTCAGGCTCCAGCGAGGGACCGAGAAGGTCGCCTCGGGCAGACCCTTGCCGCGCGTGGACGTAACTGAAAGAGCGCCGCCGCCGAGTTGGCCCGACGCAGCGACGAAGACGGGTGTCTGGACCGCCGTCAGGGTCATGACGCCGCCGTTGGCCGGCTTGACGCGTGCGGGTTGGGTCAACCTGACCTCGGTCCCGGCGGCGCCGACGCTGAGGTGCAGCGAAGGCGCCGACAAAGCGAAGTCGCCCAGCGCAAGCTTCATCTCGGCCAGTTCAGGAATGTCCTCGGCAGTGATGGGGCCGAACAGGGGCCACGCGCCGTGGGGTGATGCGACAGCGGCGGTAGCGGTCACCTGCAACGCGCCGTCGTTGACGACTTGAAGGTCGGCGGTCGAGCGGACGGCTTTCAGGTCAAGCTCGCCGAATTGCAGGCGGTCCGACGCGAGCGTCAACGGCGCGGACACTTCAGTTCGACCATTCAGGCCGCCCGCCCGGACGGATGACGACCGACCCTGCACACCGTTCAGGTCGAGGCCGCCCGCTTGCAAACGGCTCATGGTCGTAGCCACGGGACCAGTAACGTTCCAACCGAAACCCGTTGCCGATCTGGAGATTTCGAGCTGCGCGCCCGAGGCCGTCACGGTGGCGCGGGTCG
>DASVTM010000017.1:0-2882 GCA_036387575.1 Brevundimonas sp. | reverse complement strand
GCGTGACGCTGTGGTGTTTTGGGACCAACGGCGATGGCAGCCCCAAACACCCGCTCTATCTCCGCGGCGACACGCCGCTGTTGCGCTACGATCTGTAGGCCTCAGTCGTCGGCGTCGGGATCCACGCCATCAACTGCACCGGACACCAGCGCGCGCCAGGTCGGGTCGTTGTCGTCGACCAGATCGACGTCCTCCAGCAGGGCCACCGCCGCGCTGCCGTCGGGCAGGATGAGGCCAAGCACCTCCATTTCTTCGCCATCAGGGCCGGTGTGGTTCTCGGCCTGAATGGCCACCGCCGCCTGTTCGCCGTCCTCTTCCCACCAGATCACCGGCTGGGGCAGGTCCATGTCCAGCGGCCACGGCCGTTCGGTGTCGTCGAGCGCGAATACGGCCAGCTTGGCCTGCACATCCTCCAGCCTCGCGACCTTGCCGGTGAACGCCTTCAGCCGGGACCAGTCATCGACGTCGTAACCGCCGAGATCGGGGCCAGCATCATCTTCGGGGCCGGCTGCGGGGCCGATAGGGGCGTCGGTCATGAGGCGTTCCTTTGCTGCTTCGCTCCTAACGCCGGAGGTGGGCCCGGCGCCAGCCTTCACGCATGAACAGTGAATTTCGGGCGCGCCAGATATCCGAAGTCGCGCTAGCATCAATTGACGACGCGGAACGCCGGGAGAGACGCGATGACGATGATCTACACTGCCATGCTGGCCGCGACGCTGCTTGGTTTGGCAGCGTGCCAGACGCCGGCCGGCCCATCGACTGCACAGGAGACCGGCGCCGTTACCCTGAGCGGCATCGCGAATGGCTCGGCTACTCTGCAGTCGGGTCAAAGCCTTTCGGTAGCCCTGCCGAGTAACGGCTCGACGGGCTATTCCTGGCAGTTGGCCGCGTACGACGGCGCTGTGCTGAGACCGGACGTTCCTTTCGGCGAACAGGTCACCGCTCCGCATGCCGCAGGCATGGTCGGCGTCGGCGGCGAGACCCACTGGAGTTTCGAAGCTGCAGCGCCGGGAACGGCGACGCTGCTCTTCACCTATAGCCAGCCTTGGGACAAGACCGCGCCACCAGCAGAGACCGCGCGTTACACGATCACTGTGCGGTAGGCTTTCAGCCCGCCGAGACAACAAAAAGGGCGCACCCGCAAGGATGCGCCCTTTCTTGTTTCATGCTGAAAGCGGGGCTTACGCCGCGCCGTCCGCCGTTTTCTTCTTCTCGGCATAGATCAGCAGGGGCTGGGCCTTGCCGTCGATGACTTCGGCGTTGACGACGACTTCCTCGACACCCTCAAAGGTGGGCAGCTCGAACATGGTTTCGAGCAGGATGCCCTCCAGGATCGAGCGCAGGCCGCGCGCGCCGGTCTTGCGGGTGATGGCCTTCTTGGCGACGGCGATCATGGCGTCGTCGGTGAAGGTCAGGCCGACATTTTCCATCTCGAACAGGCGCTTGTACTGTTTGATCAGGGCGTTCTTGGGCTCGGTCAGGATGGTGACCAGAGCTTCCTCGTCCAGATCTTCCAGCGTCGCCAGAACGGGCAGACGGCCGATGAACTCGGGGATCAGACCGAAACGCATCAGGTCGTCAGGCTCGACACCCTTGAGGATGTCGCCGGTGCGGCGTTCGTCGACGTTCGACACCTTGGCGCCGAAACCGATCGAGGCGCCCGCGCCCCGTGCCGAGATCACCTTCTCGAGGCCGGCGAACGCGCCGCCGACGATGAAGAGGATGTTGGCGGTGTCGACCTGCAGGAACTCCTGCTGCGGATGCTTGCGGCCCCCTTGCGGCGGCACAGAAGCGACGGTGCCTTCCATGATCTTCAGCAAGGCCTGTTGCACGCCCTCGCCCGACACGTCGCGGGTGATCGAGGGGTTGTCCGACTTGCGGCTGATCTTGTCGATTTCATCGATGTAGACGATGCCGCGCTGGGCGCGTTCCACATTGTAGTCCGAAGCCTGGAGCAGCTTCAGGATGATGTTCTCGACGTCCTCACCCACGTAACCGGCTTCAGTCAGGGTGGTGGCGTCGGCCATGGTGAAGGGCACGTCGATGATGCGGGCCAGCGTCTGGGCCAACAGGGTCTTGCCGGAGCCCGTGGGGCCGATCAGCATGATGTTGGACTTGGCCAGCTCGACGTCGTTGTTCTTCGTCGCGTGGTTCAGGCGTTTGTAGTGGTTGTGGACCGCGACCGAGAGGACCTTCTTGGCGTGGCTCTGGCCGATCACGTAGTCGTCGAGGACTTCGCGAATTTCTTTCGGCGTCGGAACGCCGTCCTTGGATTTGACGAAGCCAATTTTGTGCTCTTCACGGATGATGTCCATGCACAGCTCGACGCATTCATCACAGATGAACACGGTCGGGCCGGCGATGAGCTTGCGCACTTCGTGCTGGCTCTTGCCGCAGAAGGAGCAATAGAGCGTGCTCTTGGCGTCTGTGCCGGCTGCTTTGGTCATTGACCCTTCTCACTCTCGCGGAGCCCGTCCCCTCAGGTGAGGTTGAGACCGTCGCGCTTCCGTCGCGTTGATTCCGTCACTATGGACGCGAAGATATTCAAAAAATGACAATCAACCATCCAAAGGCCCGCCACAACCCCGCTCGGTTGAGCAGTTCGTGATGAGCGGGGAGTGGTCACAGTGGGGGGGGATTGCGGCTGATGTCTGACATGGGAAGCGGAGAGCCCGGGCGCCAGAGGCCCGCGCCCGGACAATCGGTCGTGGCGTTCGATTTCGACGGTACACTGACGATCCGCGACAGCTTCACCGAGTTTTTACGATGGCGAGCTGGCCCTGGGGGTTGGGCGCTGGGGCTCGTGAAGATGGCGCCGGCCGTCGCCGTCTACGCCCGCGACCGGGACCGGGGACGGATCAAGGCGGCCTCGGTCCGCGAGT
>DASVTM010000016.1:0-2758 GCA_036387575.1 Brevundimonas sp. | reverse complement strand
GCCATGGTGGTCATTGGCGGGATCACGCGCCTGACCGGGTCAGGCCTCTCGATCACCGAGTGGAAGCCGATCATGGGCGCCCTGCCGCCGATGACCGACGTCGCCTGGGCCGACGCCTTCCAGAAATACAAGGCGATCCCGCAGTACACCCAGATCAATGCCGGTATGAGCCTGAGCGCGTTTCAGGGCATCTTCTGGTGGGAGTGGTTGCACCGGCTGGTCGGGCGACTGGTCGGGGTCGTGTTCTTCGTGCCGTTCATCGGCTTTCTGTTCTTCAAACGCATTCCCCGTCGGCTGATCTGGCGCTGCGTCATCCTGCTGGCCATGGGCGGACTTCAGGGCCTGATCGGCTGGTGGATGGTGTCGAGCGGACTGTCGGTGCGGGTCGACGTCGCGCCGGAGCGGCTGACCATCCACCTGGGTCTCGCGCTGCTGATTTTCATGGGCCTGATCTGGACCGGCCTCGAAGCCTGGGCCGGAGAGGAACATTCGCGCTCGCCGGTGGGCTGGAGCCGGGGTGCGACGGTCCTGCTGGTCGCCGTCTTCATCCAGTGCCTGCTCGGCGGGCTGGTGGCAGGCGCCAAGGCCGGCTTGATCTATACCGACTGGCCGATGATGAACGGCGGCTTCTTCCCGCCCGTTGAATGGGGCAGGGGAGCCATCGCCTTCCTGCACGATCAGGCGCTGGTGCAGTTCAATCACCGCATCTGGGCCTACGCCCTGCTGATCGGAGGCACCGTCTATGCCGTCCAGTCGTGGCGTTGGCGGATGGCCGAAGGACTGGGCTTCTGGGCCTTCCTCATCGCAGCCTCGCTATGGCTGCAGGCGGCGCTTGGAATCCTGACGCTGATCAACGCGGTGCCGCTGTGGCTCGGAGGCCTGCATCAGGCCGGCGCCGCGATCGTTCTGCTGATCGCCACGGCAAACCTTTGGCTCGTACGTCGGTCGCAACCCCGCCTGTCAGCGTCGCGGCGGCTCTAGACGGCGAGGGCTCTGGCCAGTCCGGCCGCGCCTGCGCTCACGTCGGCCCAGGTGGCTTCAAACCCGGCGTCATCGCCCCAATACGGATCGGCCACCGATTTGCCGGGGCGTCCTGCATGGTCGAGCAACAGGCTCAGTTCCGCCGTGCCATTCTGCGGAGCCAGTCGCTTCAGGTCTTCCAGATTGTTCGCGTCCAGCGCGACGATATGGGTGAAGTGCCGGAAATCCGCAGGCTTCACCTGCCGCCCGCGATAACCTGAAATATCGATGCCATGGTTTAGCGCGGTCGCCTGCGCCCTTTCGTCCGGCGCATGGCCGACATGCCAGTCACCGGTCCCTGCCGACTCGATTTCAACATCCAGACCAAGCCGCGCCGCTTCGGCCTTCATCGCCCCCTCCGCCAGTGGTGAACGACAGATGTTGCCGAGACAGACGAAGAGGATCGCGGGTCCTTTCATCGCCGACCGAACAGCTTTTCGAGGTCGCCGAGTTTCAGTTCGACGTAGGTCGGTCGGCCGTGGTTGCACTGGCCCGAGTGGGGCGTGACCTCCATCTGGCGCAGAAGGGCGTTCATCTCGGGGGCGGACAGCACCCGCCCGGCGCGCACGGAGCCGTGGCAGGCCATGGTGCCGCAAACCTCGCCCAGCCGCTCGGTCAACGCCAACGCGGCGCCGTGTTCGGACAGGTCATCGGCGATGTCGCGGATCAGGCCCTGAACATCGGTGTCGCCCAGCAACGCGGGGGTCTCGCGCACCAGCACGGCCCCCGCGCCGAACGCCTCGACGACCAAGCCGAGTTCAGCCAGTTCGTCGGCCCGGGCCACGACGCGGTCGGCCTCCGACGGATCCAGCTCGACCACCTCTGGCGTCAGCAGGGCCTGCCGGGTCACCGATCCGGCCGCCATCTGTACCTTCATCTTTTCATAGACGAGACGTTCGTGGGCGGCGTGCTGGTCGACCACGACGATGCCATCGCGCGTCTGGGCGACGATATAGGTGCCGTGGACCTGCGCCCGGGCGGCTCCGAGGGGGTGGTCGACATAGTCAGGCGCAGCGCCTGATCCGCTCTGGCTCGGCCATGAGGCGAACCCCGGCGAGGCGTTCTCGACCCGCGCCGACTGCTCGTTGAGCCCCGGCAGGACGCCGGTCGTGGGACGGGCAGGGGGCGCTTCCCGGCCCTGCCAACCGCTGAACCCGGTAGCGGTCGGCGACGACGGGTTCCACGCCGGATATCCGGGACTCGGCGCGCCCGTATGGGCGGTGAACCCTGCCAGCGCATCGGCGGCCACGGTCGTCGATGCCCGGTGCCCGGCGGCGGCCAGCGCGTGTCTCAGCCCGCCTACGATCAGCCCGCGCACCATGGCCGGATCGCGGAACCGCACCTCGGCTTTGGCCGGGTGGACGTTGACGTCGACGAACAGCGGATCGATGTCGATGAACAGCACCGCCGCCGGATGACGATCCCGGGCGAGGAAGTCGGCATAGGCGCCGCGCAATGCACCCTGCAGCAACCGGTCGCGCACGGGACGCCCGTTGACGAACAGATACTGATGCGCCGCGTTCCCCCGCGAATAGGTGGGCAGGCCCGCGTAACCGCTGAGCCGGATACCGTCGCGCTCCTGATCTATGAGCAGGGCGTTGGCTTCGAAATCGCGACCCAGCAATGCGGCCAACCGCCTCAACCGGCCTTCGTCGCCCGGATGTTCGGCGGGCAAACGCAGCACCGTGCGCCCGTCGAGATCGAGGGTGAAGGCGACGCTCTCGTGAGCCATGGCCTG
>DASVTM010000015.1:0-11959 GCA_036387575.1 Brevundimonas sp. | reverse complement strand
ACACCGCATTCCAGACGCGGACGATCGTCATCGACGTCGCGGTGATGCTCCCGGTGAACGACCGGAGCTGAGATGACATGCTGGATGTCGGATTTTGGGCTGCTCATCGTAGGGGCTCCGATGATAGCGGGAATTTCAGGGTGCGGGGACGGGAGGCGAAGTATTGCCTGTTTGGGGCCGGGGCAAGGCGCCATCGTCGGAAAACCCTCTGCGAACTGAGGAATCGACGACGGGTGAGATGATGTCTGCGCCACGGCCGATGCCGGGCAGGATGATCTGTATCATGCGAGCGGCGCCGGCGCTGACGGGACGCAAGGCGGCATCCTTCAACCAGGCAGGTGTTCGATCGCCTGGCATGGCGGCAACGATGACCAGATGGATGGCTCCCAGCAGGACCAGTGACCGGGCCGCGCCAACGAAAACGCCAACGAAGCGGTCGACACCGCCCAGGGTCGGATGGGCCTGGGCGCGCTTTGACAGCATCGAGCCGAAGATGCGGATACCGAAATAGATGATCAGGAAAGCGGCCACTGCGGCGAAGATGGTCCCCGCCCAGTCGGGATCGATCAGCGCGCGACCAAGACGCGACGTCAAAGGCAGGGACACCAGTGACAGGAAGGCGGCCAGCACGAAGCTGAGCAGGGTGATGAGCTCACGCGTGCCGCCTCGAACCCAGCCGGCGGCGGCCGAGGCGAGGATGACCAGAATGGCGAAGGCGTCAAAGCCGGTCACTTAAGCAGGCAATCCTCGAACAGCTGTGGAGTTCTAATAGCGGTTTTCCGAGATTCGTTCGACTGCTTCCGTCAATCTGCTGACGCCTGTGACGAGGACGCCGTCACCCTTCACCGTAAGGGGGTGTGACAGGACGTGGTCGAAGCCGAGTTTCTGGGCCTCGCGCAGCCGTGCCTCTGCCCGTCCGACGGCGCGAACCTCGCCCGACAGACTGATTTCCCCAAATACAACACAGCCTTGAGGCAGGGGGACACCAGTCGCCGAACTGATCAACGCCGCGGCCGCCGCCAGATCAGCCGCCGGCTCATTGATGCGCAGGCCGCCCGCGACGTTGAGGTAAACATCCTGATTGCCAAAGCCGATGCCGCAACGCGCCTCGAGCACCGCCAGCACCATGGCCAGACGCCCTGTCTCCCAGCCGATCACCGCCCGGCGCGGCGTGCCGTAGGCTGACGGGGCGACGAGGGCCTGAATCTCGACCAGCACGGGCCGCGTGCCCTCGATACCGGCGAATACGGCGGCGCCCGGCGCCCGGTCCTTGCCTTCACCTAGGAACAACGCCGAGGGGTTGGCGACCTCGCGCAGTCCGGCGTCGCCCATCTCGAACACGCCGATTTCGTCGGTGGCGCCAAAGCGGTTCTTGGCGGCGCGCAGGATGCGGAATGGATAGCCACGCTCGCCTTCGAAGCTCAGCACGGCGTCTACCATATGCTCGACCACGCGGGGTCCGGCGACCTGACCGTCCTTGGTGACGTGGCCGACCAGAATGACAGCCGGTCCGCCCGCTTTTGCCATCCTCACCAGTTCCCCGGCGCAAGCCCGGACCTGCGTCACGGAGCCGGGTCCGGCCTCATGAGCGTCCGACCACAGGGTCTGGACGGAGTCGATGATGACGATGTCGAACTTCTCGCGCTTCAGCGTGCCTAGGATGTCGCGGAGCGCCGTGGCAGAGGCGAGGGCGACGGGCGCCTTTTCCAGCCCCATCCGCTTTGCCCGGGCGCGGATCTGCTCGATCGCTTCCTCGCCCGAGATATAGGCGACGCGAGCGCCCGCAAGGGCCGCACGACCGGCGACATCCAGCAGCAGGGTCGACTTGCCTACGCCGGGATCGCCCGACAGCAGGATGGCCGAGCCTGGGACGACGCCGCCACCGCAGACGCGGTCGAACTCGCTGACGCCGGTGACGATGCGGGGCGGCTCAGGCGTTTCCGACATCAGGGATTCGAACTGAAGGCCCCGGGTTTTGGAAGCACTCTGTGGTTTTAGCGCACCGGGAGGGGCCGAACGGCTCTCCTCGACGATGACGTTCCACGCGTTGCAGGCATTGCACTGCCCCGCCCATTTGCCGTGCACAGCCCCACAGGACTGACACACATAGATCGCACCATCTCTCGCCATGGTACCGGCTTACAGGAGTCGCGAACGGGGGGGCAGGGGGATCGAACGAGGGTGCGACCGTCATTGTCGCAGGCATAAGCGGAACCTTAAGGTATGGCAGAGCTTATGCCTTTGACCCCAATCCGGACCCAAACACATGACCGATAATCCCCCCGCCCTCGACCCGTCGCTGGTCGCCCGCGTCAAAGGCATCCTGCTGAACCCGAAGGTCGAGTGGGAGGTGATCGAGCGCGAGTTCGCGACCGTCCCGACTCTGTTCAGCCGCTATGCGATGATCCTGGCCGCGATCGGCCCCGTCTGCGGTCTGATCGGCTCCGTCGTATTCAGCCATGGCAACGTCATCGGGGCGCTGGTTGCAGCAGTGCTGGGCTATGCCTTGTCGCTGGCAGGCGTGTTCCTGTTGGGCCTGGTGATCGAGGCGCTTGCTCCAACCTTCGACGGGACCAAGGACCGCGTGTCGGCCATGAAGGTCGCCGTCTATTCGGCCACGGCGTCATGGATCGGAGGCGTCTTCAGCCTGATCCCGGCGCTGGCGGTTATCGGTGTGATCTTCAGCCTCTACGGCTTGTACCTGCTCTATTTGGGCCTGACGCCCGTGATGAAGTCGCCCGAGCAAAAAACCGTCGCCTACACAGCCGTCGTGATCGTGGCTGCCATTGTCATCTGGACCATTATCGCTGTCATTGTCGGCGCCGTATTCGCCAGCTTCATCGGCGCGGCTGCTCTGGCTACGGCGACGGTCTAGCGATGATCAGCCGATGTAGGTCCTCGATACACGCGGCATGACCGAGGTCAGCATCTCATAGCTGATGGTTCCGGCCGCGGCCGCTGCGTGGTCGACTAGACGATTGGCGCCAAACAGTTCGACGTCGTCGCCCGCGACGACGTCGAGTCCTGTAATGTCGACGGCGAGCACGTCCATCGAAACCCGGCCAAGGATCGGGCGCATCTGGCCGCTGATCCAGACCTGACCAGAGCCGCTTGTACCGGTCGCGCGGATCAGGCCGTCGGCATAGCCCGTGGCGCAGGTAGCGATGCGCACCGGGCGATCGGCGATGAAGCCGCGCGAATACCCGACGCTCTCGCCTGCCGGCACGTCTCGCGTTTGAAGGACCTCGGCGGTCAAGGTGGCGACGGGGGCGATGCGGCTGTCCGGTTTGCCTTCCGGACCCCCGCCGTAAAGGCAAATACCGGGCCGTACGACGTCGAAGCGGAAATCGTCCCCGAGAAAACAGCCGCTGGAATTGGCGAACGACCGGGTGACGCCAGGATATTTCAGGCTCGCTGCGGTGAAGGCATCGCGCTGATGGCGGTTCATCGGCTCAGCCGGTTCGTCGGCGCAGGCCAGATGGGTCATGACCAGCGACAGACCCTCGAACGGTTCGGGCGCGTCCTCCGGCCGGAAGCCCAAGCGGTTCATGCCGGTGTCGATCTGCAGACCGCAGGCGCCGCCGCCAGCTGCCGTCCATGCCGCCTGCTGCTGACCATGGTTGATCACGGGGCGAAGGTCGGCAGCCTTCAGCATGGCCGCCTGATCGCCGTGGCAGCCGTCGAGTATGTAGATGACGGGCTCGGGCCCCAGCGCCTGTCGAAGGGCCACGCCCTCTGAACCCCGGGCGACGAAGAAGGTCCGCGCGCCTTCCACCATCAGCCGACCTGCGACTGCCGCTGCGCCCAGCCCGTAACCGTCTGCCTTGACCACGGGATGCACCGGCAGGCCGCTGACAGCCTCCAGCGTGTGATAGTTCCGCGCGAGCGCGTTGAGATCGATGGTCAGCCGGGCCGGGGTGCTCATGATCGCCTTATGCCGCAACTCGGTCGACAGCGGCGCCGAAATTACTCGGGAATGTCGGCGAAGCTGGATCCATACCGGCCGTCGCGGGCGAGGTTACCGAAGCGGGTGGTGTCGGCGTCGAAGCTCAGTTTGACGATGCCGATAGGGCCGTGGCGCTGTTTGCCGATGACGACCTCGGCCTGATGCTGCAGCCGGTCCATGTCTTCCTGCCACTGCAGGTGTTCGGGCGTGCCCTCGCGCGGCTCCGTCCGGCCGAGGTAATAGCTCTCGCGATACACGAACATGACCGCATCGGCGTCTTGCTCGATCGAGCCAGATTCCCGAAGGTCGGACAGCTGTGGACGTTTATCCTCGCGGTTTTCTACCTGACGCGAGAGCTGCGACAGGGCGATGATCGGGACGTTGAGTTCCTTGGCCAGAGCCTTGAGACCGCCGGTGATCTCGGAGACTTCCTGCACCCGGTTCTTGTTGCCGTTGCCTTCACCGACGGTGATGAGTTGAAGGTAGTCGACGATGATCAGATCGAGGCCCTGCTCCATCCGCTTCAGCCGCCGCGCCCGTGCCGCCAGCTTGGAGATGGCCAGACCGCCGGTGGCGTCGATGTAGAGCGGGCTTTCACCGATTTCGATGGCCGCATCGCGCACCTTGCCAAAGTCGGAGGCGTCGATCTCGCCCTTACGCAGCTTGTCGGACGAGACACCGGAAGCGTCGGCGAGGATCCGCATAGCGAGCTGTTCTGCGCTCATTTCCAGCGAGAAGAAGGCAACGACACCGCCTGAGACCGTCTTGCGTCCGTCGGGCGTCGGCTCCCAACGATAGTTCCGGGCCACGTTGAAGGCGATATTGGTCGCCAGCGCCGTCTTGCCCATTGATGGACGGCCGGCGAGGATGAGAAGGTCGGACGGGTGCATGCCGCCCAGCTTGGAGTCCAGGTCGTCGAGGTGGGTGGCCAGACCGGCAAGCTTGCCTTCGCGCTGGTACGCTTCGCCTGCCATCTGAACGGCGCCGGCCAAGGCCGTGGAAAAGCTGACGAAACCGGACGACGGGGCTCCGGACTCGGCCAGCGAATAGAGGGTCAGTTCGGCCTGTTCGATCTGGTCGATGGCCGTCGTCTCGGGATCCGGCGCCTCCTTGATCATGTCACCGCCGATGCGGATCAGATCGCGGCGCAGGGCGAGGTCATAGACAACGCGCGCATAGTCGGGCGCATTGGCTCCCGGAGGCGCGCGGTCCATCAGGTCGGCGAGATAGCGCAGGCCGCCGAACTCGGCAAAGGCCGGGTCCTGCTTGAAGCGCTCCATCAGAATGGTCGGCTCGGCCAGCATCCCCTGCCGGATGTGATCCTCGATGGCGTCGTAGAGCCGCTGGTGAAAGGGCTCGAAGAAGTGCGAGCCGCGCAGCCGGTCGGACAATCGCTCGAAGATGGCGTTGTCGAACATCAGCGCGCCGAGCAGCGCCTGCTCGGCCTCGAGATTATGCGGCAGGGACGGGACGGTGACCGTATCGGGAAAGGGCGTGAAGGCGTTCATTGCATTAACGCTTACCTGTCGCACGCGCCTACGACATGCCCGGCCGCACCCGTCGCCGTGGACAACCTGAGCCAGTCTGGGGACAGGGTGAAAATCACCAGTGCCGTCAGCGGACGGAGCGATCCGGGGTCGGGTTCACCGTTCAGGCCAGTCGTTCAAGCCGGGCAGGGGTAACGTTCGACCATCCACTCGCGCACCGCCTGGGTGACGCTGATCTGACTACGGCGTTGGGCCGGGATGGCGTTGAACCGGGTAAGAATGTCGTTCACCGAAAAGCTGACCTTCTCGGGCGCACAGGTTGGGGACCGGCGGCCTGCGGTCGTCGCCGCAGTCTGCTCCGCTCGCACAGTCCGCACCGCGCCTCTGAACTCGCCCATCAGCCGCCGGGTGTCGGAGCGCAGCAGTGCGGTGGGATTTTGCGGGATGTGGCTGGCGGTGGTCAGGAACTCCTGCACCGTCATGGCGCTTGCGGCGGTGGCGATGAGACTTACGGCGATGGCAATCGCTGCGACGCGCTTCAACATGATTTTCCCCTCGAGTTCACGGCCAAGTTTGGCGAGGACTCAGTGGCAAAACAATGGCTGACCAAGGCGCCTCGACAACGAAAACGGCGCGGGGAATTGCTCCCCGCGCCGTCGGTCGTTTGTCGTAAAGAGCTTTCCTAGAACGCGTAGCTCAGTCGGCCGTAGAAGAAGCGGCCGTTGAAGCCATAGGGCGAGTAGCTCGGATAACCCACCGAACCCGTCACACCGTTGAGGCTGGCTAGCGTTGCAGTGGGATATTCGTCGGTCAGATTGTTGACGCCGATCGCCGCCGAGATGCCCATCGGGAAGGTGTAGCGACCTTCCAGATCTACGGTGACCGCGCTGCCCGTCTCGTAGTCGAGGGTATCATTGTTGTTGGCGACCAGAACGCTGTCGTAGCTGGTGGCGCGCAGGGTCGCGCCCATGTCGCCGAGGGTCCAATCGACGCTGGCGACGATCTTCTGTTGCGGCGTACCTTCTTCGAACGACAGCCTGGAGGAGCGGTCGAACAGGAAGGAGCCGGATGGCGCGATCGCCAGGTTGGCGGGGACGGCCGGGGTCCGGGTCACTTCGGTGCTGTTGAAGTTGCCCGCCAGGGTGAAGTCGAAGCGACCCATATCCTGAGTGGTGCGATAACGGGCGACCACATCGACGCCCGAGGTCGTGGTGTCTACACCGTTCAGGAAGAAGCGGGCGCCGGTGACGCCGTAAGGCGCGAGCAGGGCCTGGATCGCGGCGGTGGACACAGCGGTCTGGCTTGGTCGGGAGACGCCGAGGGTTTCGGAATAGATGATCCGGTCTTCGAGATCGATGCGGTAGGTATCGACGGTCAACTCAAAGCCTTCATGGCGGAAGACCGCGCCCAGCGAATAGTTGGTTGAAGTCTCGGGCTCCAGCGGCTTGGAGCCGAGGGAGACCGCGATCGGATCGTCGACCCGGTAGGTGCCGTTTTGTGAAAGGGTGGTGACCGGTACACCGCCGACCACAGTCGTGGTCAGATTGGTGGCGACGTAGCTGAAATACTGCTGCTGAAGGGCAGGCGACTTGAAGCCGGTCGAGATGGCGCCGCGCAGGGCGAATTCGGGGGTGAAGTCGTAGCGCGCCGAAACCTTGCCGGTGAACTGCGAACCGAAGTCCGTGTAGTCCTCGTAGCGACCGGCGACGCCGAGGCTGAACTGTTCGCTGAGCTTGCCCTCCACGTCGATATAGGCGGCGATGTTGCTGCGATCTTCATCGACAGCGTTCGACGGTGCGAAACCGGGGAAGCCCTGTGAACCTGAACCGCCAGTGGTGACGGGGCCCTTGTTGTACGAAGCGGGCTCACCTTCCGAGACGCTGAAGTCCTCGCGGCGGTATTCCACACCGAGGGCCACGTTAAGCGGCTCATAGAGATTAGCCTCGATCTGCTTCACGGCGTCGATGCCGACGGTCAACTGGCCATAGCTGAGCGAACCTGCGTCGAAGGTGGTCTTTGAAGCGGCACCATACGAAGCGTTGAGCGAGTCGAGCACGCGATACTCAAGCTCGTTGCGGCCGTAGCCGACCGAAAGATCCCAGTCCCAGCCCAGGGCCGCGCCCTTGACGCCGCTGTAGATGTTGTAGTCGTCGATGCTGGCCGCGATGATCGGCAGGAAGCCGTTCGGATAGATGGCCGGGACGTTGTTGGCGTTGTTAAATTGGCGTGCGGTGGCCGCGGCTTCCGAATAGCGGTGCTGGTAACCGCCGAAGGCATAGGCGTCCCAACCGTTGCTGAGCGGCTTGCCTGCGTTGAAATAGCCGGTGTAGCCCTCGGTGTAAGGGTCCCCGAAGCGGCCGATCACAGTGTTGGCGCTGCCTCCGTTTACTGCTGAGGGCAGGGCGTAGTCGGAGCGGTTGGTGGGCTCGCGCTTCTGCAGTTCAGCCGACAGTGTCAGGAAGCCGTCGCCGAACAGGGGCAGGCCGATCCAGCCGGCGACCGACGTCTGTTCGCCGTCCGTCTCGCTGTGATCGCCGCGAGCCGTGGTGAAATCAGTGTTGTAGATGCCGTAGTTGGCGGTGATGCCGCCGCCGTGGTCGGCCTGACGCAGACGCAGGTTGATGACGCCGGCGATGGCGTCGGCGCCGTACTGGGCCGAGGCCCCTTCGCGCAGGACTTCGACGGTGCCGAGGCTGACCGATGGGATGGTGTTCAGGTCAAAGGCGGTCGAGCCGCGACCGAGAGCGCCGTTGACGTTGATGAGCGCGCCGACGTGGCCGCGCTGGCCGTTGATCAGGACCAGTGTCTGGTCAGGCGCGAGACCGCGCAGGGTGGCGGGACGGACGTGGTCTGAGCCGTCGGAGATGGCCGGACGGGGGAAGTTGATCGATGGCGCAGTGGCGGCGAGGGCGGCGGCGAGTTCGGTTCCCGTGCCTTGACGGCTCAAGGTCTCGGCGGAGATGACGTCGACCGGAGCGATGCTGTCGAGGCGGCTGCGCCCCACGGCGCGCGTGCCGGTGACGACGATGTCCTCGACCACCGCGCTTTCATCCTGCGGCTCTGCCGGAGTTGTCTGGGCCGACGCTGCGAGGGGGCAGGCGAGCATCGCGCCAACAGAGGCAAAGGCCAGAAGAAGGGGACGGGAGGAGCGAGCTTGCATGAATGTGCCTGACAGATCGAAGAATGGGCCGACGCGTCAACGTCGGAGCGATCGCCTGTTCCTGACAACCGGCGAAGGACGCCGACATCGTTTCCTGTGGTCAGTCTATTGGACACCCGCTGCAAAAATCTTGCCCGAAAGTGCTCGATGCCGTCCTTGGGCACAAGCTGATTGCGCCGGCAGTGATGGTCAAGCATGGTTCAACCAATTGATCCATGGTTGTTGCATTTTTGACATGTGCCCGCCGCATCAAGGGCACGAAAAAGGGCGCAGCCGATGGCTGCGCCCTTGATCTTATCGTACCAAAGTCAGGTCGATCAGGCTTCGGAGCCGAGACCGTCCTGTTGGCCTGCGCCGCCGGCCCGCATGTCGCTCGCTTGTTCGGCGGCGGCGTTGCGGTCTTCTTCATACGCAGACTTGATGACGTCTTCGCCCTTGGCCTGCCGTTCGGCTTCGTCGGCCGAGCGGGCAATGTTGATCTTCACAGTGGCGGAAACCTCGGGGTGCAGGCGAACCAGCACTTCGTGGAGACCCAGCGACTTGATCGGCGTGTTGAGCACGATTTGCGAGCGCTCGACCTTGCCGCCTTCAGCCTGAATGGCTTCGGAGACATCACGACCTGCGACCGAACCGTAAAGCTGGCCGGTTTCGCCGGCCTGACGGATCATGACGTAGGATTCACCATCGATCTTGTCGGCGATCTTTTGCGAAGCTTCCTTGTTCTTGTCGTTGCGCGCCTCGATGGCGACGCGGTCGAGTTCGAACTTCTCCAGGTTCTTCGACGTAGCGCGGAGCGCCTTGTCGCGGGGGAGAAGGAAGTTACGAGCGAAACCGTCCTTGACGGTTACGACGTCGCCGATGGCGCCGAGGTTATCGACGCGTTCGAGCAGAACGACCTTCATCTTATTTCACCACGTAAGGCAGGAGGGCCAGATAGCGGGCGCGCTTGATGGCCTTGGCCAGTTCGCGTTGCTTGATCTGGGAAACGGCGGTGATGCGCGAGGGCACGATCTTGCCGCGTTCGGAGATGTAACGCTGCAGCAGCTTCACATCCTTGTAGTCGATCTTCGGCGCGCCTTCACCCGAGAACGGGCAAACCTTGCGACGACGATTGAACGGACGACGGCCGGAGCCGCCGGAGCCGGCGGGCGTACCCGGGACGTTACGGGGAGCAGTTGTATCGGTCATATGTCTGATCCTTACGCTTCGACTACGACGTCGTCGTTGCGGACGGGACGATCGCGGTCGCGTTCGCGCTCACGTTCGCGGCGGGCCAGCAGCGGCGACAGTTCGAGGTCGAGTTCCTCGACCTTGACGGTCAGCCAACGCAGGACGTCTTCGTTGATGCCCAGTTGACGCTCGACTTCAGCCATAGCGGCCGGAGGCGTGTCGATGGCGAGCAGGGAATAGTGTGCCTTGCGGTTCTTCTTGACCCGATAGGTCAGGTTGCGCAGGCCCCAGTATTCGATCTTGGCCACGGTGCCGCCACCGGCGACGATGAGGTCCTTGATCGTGTCGTTGAGGGCTTCGGCCTGTTGCGCGCTGATATCCTGGCGCGTCATGACCGTGTGCTCGTATAGAGCCATTCGTCAGTCTCCCTTGTAGGGCGTCGGCGCCGACGGACCGGGTAAGTCACGCCTGCGATGGCTCCTGAAGCGGCGGCCGGAATGACTTCCCGAACCCTTTGGCGTTCCGCATCAGGACCGAAGCCCTGGAAAGCGGGGGCGTATAGGGGAAAACCGGCGATCCGGCAAGGGTGATGCAACCCTGCTTGCCCTGACGGAACGATCGTCCTACCCCTCCGCTCCTGATTCAACGGCCAGCGGACCTCTATATATGACCCTCGCGCTTCTGTTTCCCGGGCAAGGCAGCCAGTCGGTCGGCATGGGCGCGGCTCTCGCCGACGCCTTCCAGAGCGCACGCGACGTCTATGCCGAGATCGATCAGGCGCTCGGCCAGAACCTGTCGCAGCTGATGCGCGAAGGCCCTGAGGACCAGTTGACCCTGACCGAAAATGCCCAGCCGGCGCTGATGGCGGTGTCGGTCGCGGCGGCGCGGGTGCTGAAGGTCGAGTTCGGTGTGGATATGACGGCGGCCAGCTACGTCGCCGGGCATTCGCTGGGCGAATATTCGGCTCTGTGCGCCGTGGGTGCGATCTCGCTGGCGGATACGGCGCGGCTGCTCAAGCTGCGGGGTCAGGCCATGCAGCGCGCCGTGCCTGTGGGGCAGGGGGCCATGGCCTCGCTGATCGGACCCAGGACGGATCTCGCCCTTGCGGAGGAAGCTGCAAAGGTAGGGTCCGAGGTCGGCGTCTGCGTCGTGGCCAACGACAACAACGCGGGCAATATCGTCATCTCCGGCGACAAGGCCGCCGTTGACCGGGCGATCGAGAAGGCCAAGGAACTGGGCGCGCGGGCAATCCCGTTGAACGTCTCGGCGCCGTTCCACTGTCCTTTGATGCAGCCCGCCGCCGACGAGATGGCGACGGCGCTGGCCACCGCGACCATTCTGGCGCCCGCCGTGCCGATCGTGGCCAATGTCACGGCCTCGCCGGTCACCGATCCCGAGGTCGTCCGCCGTCTGCTGGTCGAACAGGTCACCGGTCGTGTGCGTTGGCGCGAGAGTATGATTTGGATGGTTGGCGAAGGCGGCGTGACCCGCGTTGCCGAGATCGGTTCGGGCAAGGTCCTGACCGGCATGGCCAAGCGCATCGCGCCGGAGGCCGAAGCCGTGGCCCTCAATACGCCTGAAGACCTGGAAGCGTTCGCGAAGTCGATCGCCTGAGCTGGAGAAGACCTATGTTTGACCTCACCGGCAAAACCGCCCTCGTCACAGGCGCCACTGGCGGCATCGGAGGAGCCATTGCCCGCGCCCTGTATGCTCAAGGCGCAACCGTCGTCCTGTCCGGCACCCGTGAAGCGGTGTTGGCGGATCTGGCAAAGGAACTGGGCGAGCGCGCGCATTTCGCAACGGCCAATCTTTCCGATCCCGCTTCGGTCGACGCGCTGGTCGGCGTGGCGGAAGAGGTTGCAGGCGCGGGTCTCGATATCCTGGTAGCCAACGCAGGCATCACCAAGGACGGCCTCCTGATGCGGATGAAGGATGAGGACTTCCAGTCCGTCCTGACTGTCAATCTGGAAAGCTATTTCCGCCTGTCGCGCGCGGCGATGAAGGGGATGATGAAACGTCGTTCAGGGCGGATCATCGGCATCACCTCGGTCGTCGGGGTCACCGGCAACGGCGGCCAGACCAACTATGCAGCCTCCAAGGCCGGGATGATCGGCTTCTCCAAGTCTCTGGCCCAGGAAGTCGGCTCACGGGGCATCACGGTGAATTGCATCGCTCCGGGCTTCATCACATCGCCCA
>DASVTM010000014.1:0-10182 GCA_036387575.1 Brevundimonas sp. | reverse complement strand
CTGGCCGGCGGTGTTTTCGTCATCGCCCGGGCCCGCCCTTCGCTTGGCGAGGGTCTGCACGGCGTCAAGCGATTCTCCTATGGCGAGCTCTTGTTCGCGGTCTCGGTCGCCCTGCTCTTCTGGCTCAAGGACGGCCACTATTCGCTCGCTCACCGTGGACTGCAGACCGAGCCGCAGTTGATCCTCTACATCCTGCCCTTGCTGATCCTGACGCTGTGCGACGCCGCCAGCGCCCTGATCGGCGTCAACTACGGCCGGCTGCAGTTCCCGGTCGAGGAAGGCGTCAAGAGCGTCGAGGGCGTGGTGACCTTCATCCTGACCGCGTGGATCGCTGCTCTGGTCTCCCTGCTGCTGTTTACCGATCTGGGACGAGGCGACGTCATCGTTCTGGCCCTGATCGCAGCGCTGTTCGGATCGCTGTTCGAAGCGGCAAGCTGGCGCGGCTTGGACAATCTGTTCATCCCGATCGGCCTGTATTTCATCCTTTCCAACCTGCTGCCGCGCGGCACAACGGAATTGCTGATCACCACCTTCGCCTTCGCCGGCGGATCGGCTCTGCTCATGGGGCTGGGAGTGCGGCTGGGGCTCACGCGCCACATCGTCGCCAGTGGCATGAGCCTGCTGTTCTGCATCGCGATCTTCGCCGGACCAATGGCGATCCTGACGCCCTGCGCCACCTTCGCCGCCTACTATGTCGTCTGGCGTGACGGAGCGCGGCGAGACGTTTCGCACGACGCCCTGAACATGGTCATCACCGTCCTGACGGTCGCGCTCAGCGTGTTCGTGCTCAGCGCCGTGCTCAAGGTCGATACGATCTTCGTCTTCAATCTCGCCTTCGCCTGCCTCGCCACCGGCATCCTCGTACGCTTCTCGGACCGTGGCGCGGCGTGGCTCGCGGGGGGCATAGCCTGCATCTGCGCCGTCGCGCTCGTGCGGACGCTGGCCGTGCCCGTCTGGCGACCGGGAGACCTGATCTTCGCCGCCTGTGCGGTTTTGCTGGTCGGAGTTTCCGCAGGGCTGTTCAAACTGGTGAGGGATCGGTGGCCCGATCGCCCCTGGATCAAGCTGGGTACGATCAGCTTCCTCATCGGACTGGCCGGACTTCCCCTCGCGCCGACCGCGTGGGCCCCTTTGGGATTGTCGGGATGAGCGAGGACCGGATCGAGATCGCGGGCGCCTCCCTGCGCATCTGGCGCGACGCTCCGTCGTGGGACGGCAGGCGGACGGCGGCTCTAGGGGATTTCGCCTGTATCGACGCCGGCTCGGGAGTTCAGTTACTGGCCCAAGCCCAAAGACAGCTGGGGGCCGAAGGGATCGAAGCCCTGGTCGGTCCCATGAACGGCGACACCTGGTCCACGCACCGACTGGTGGTCGAGAGCGACGGCCGCCCTCCCTTCCTGATGGAACCGGCCGACCCGCCGCATTATCCCGTCGCCTTTGAACAGGCCGGGTGGTCGGTGGTCGGCCGATACGCCTCGGCGGAGGGGCCGTTGCCGGACACGCCCAGCCCTGCCGCTTCGCCTCCGGGCATCGCACTCTCGTCGTTTGACCTGCATCAGGCCGAAGCCGAGCTTGCCGACTTGCACCGAGTTTCGCTGGCCGCCTTCACGCGAGGCTTCCTGTACCGCCCCTTGTCGCAGGAAGCGTTCATCGCGCAGTATCAGCCCGTACTCAGCCGGCTGGATCCGGAACTGGTGGTCATGGCGCGCGATGACGTCGGAAACCTGCAGGGTTTCCTGTTCGCCATACCCGATCTGGTCGATCCATCGCCCGAGCGGGCCGTGATCCTCAAGACCTACGCCTCGCTGCAACCCGGACTGGGTTCCAGTCTCGCGCGGCGGTTCTATGCGCAGGCAGCCGCGCGCGGTTACCGCCGGGTCGTTCACGCCCTGATGCACGACGACAACCTGTCTGCCCGACACAGCGCCAGGCTCGGGGCGACGGTGTTCCGCCGATACGCCCTGTGGGGTAGCGTCCTGTGAGCCAGCTGCTTGAGGATTTTCTCGGACACGTCGCGGCTCGTCCCGATGTCCCTGCCCTGATCGACGGGCGCGGCCGCGTAACCTCCTATGCAGGGCTGGCCGCCATGTCGGCGGAGCGAGCCTTAGCGTTCCGACGCGCCGGTGTTGGTCGAGGCGACGTCATACTGGTCGCGCGCGGCGTTTCGCCCGAACTGTACGCCAGCCTTCTGGCTCTGTTCCGGCTCGGCGCGGTCGCCATGTTTCCTGAGCCAGCCGCCGGTCTGGCTGGTCTGGCTCTCGCGGCCGAGGCGGCGCGCCCCCGGGCTATGATCGCGGCCGAACTGGGGCGGGCTGTCCGGCTGTTGTCCCCGACCCTGCGTAGGTTGCCGCTGCTGTCAGAGAGCGCCCCCAGACCGCTGGGGGATGGTCCACTGGAAACCATCAGCGACGACGAGCCCGCCTTGATCACCTTCACCTCGGGATCGACGGGCCGACCCAAGGGCATCGTTCGCTCGACCGGGTTCCTCCGTCTACAGCACGACCTGCTTGAGAGGATCAGGCAGACGACGCCCGACGATGTCGATCTGATCTCCCTGCCTGTCTTCATCCTGTCCAACCTCGCGGCGGGCGCGACAAGCGTCCTGCCGCCGGGAAAGATCACCCGCCCCGGCCGGCTCAACCCCGAGCTGATGCGACACCAGATCGCGGCGTTCGGCGTCAACAGGGTCGTCGCTCCCCCCGCCGTCTGCGCCCGGCTGATCGAAGGCGTGGACAAGCCGCTAACGCTCGATGCAATCTTCACCGGCGGCGGGCCGGTGTTTCCCAATCTGCTGAAGGGGCTCCACGCTGCGGCGCCCCGAGCCGCCATTCATGCCGTCTATGGATCGACCGAGGCCGAGCCCATCGCGCACATCGAGTATGGCGATATATCCGAAGCCGACTGGGAAGCCATGTCGAACGGCGCGGGGCTTCTGGCCGGACGTCCGATCCCCGAGGCCTCCATAGCGATTCAGAACGACGAGATCACCGTCGCCGGACCGCACGTCAATCGGGGCTACCTTGATCCACGCGATGACGCCTCGACAAAGTTCGTCGAGGACGGCGTCCTGCGACACCGGACTGGCGACGCGGGCCGGCTCGACGATCAAGGGCGGCTTTGGCTGCTCGGCCGACACGAGGCTGCGGCGCGGGGCCTCTATCCGTTCGCTGTCGAAACAGCCGCCCTGAGCTGGAGTGGAGTGCGTCAGGCCGCGCTCCTGGCCGACCGCACCCCTGCCCTTCTGGTCGTCGCCGGCGCCGGGCTCGACAAGACCGCTCTGACCGACCAAGCCGCCGCCCTGGGCGAGATTGAATGCAAAGTGGTCACCGCCATTCCTCTGGACAGGCGGCATAACTCAAAGATCGACTACGCCGCACTGCGGTCCCGGATAGACCGCTCGTGAGCCCCGAACTCGCCTGCAAACTGCTGGCCTTCAGCTTTCCGCTGGGCGCTCTCGGCCATTTCTGGTGGGTCGGTCGGCACGGGGTGTTCTACCACGGCCCCGCTCCGGCCTGGGCCGTGTGGTTCTGGTATGGGCTCTGCGCGATGGACTTCGTGGTGTGCTGGTTGTTGCTCACCCAGCCGCGTCCAGGCCTCGTTCTCGCCGTCGTGGTTATGGCCGTCAGCCTGACGGTAAACTGGACCTGCTTTCCGACATTCGAACACGGCTTCAACGGCGTTCTGGTCGGCCTGACCGCTTTCGGCCTGCTGGTCTTCTGCAGCGCGCCCTGGCTTTGGAGATCGCTAGACTGAGGAAATGTTTGGCGATGACCGCTACGGGACCCGCGTCTTGTCCCCTCCGGCGCTCATCCGCATTACCGGGCAATCAATCTCGGTTTCGTCCACGGCGGCGCGGCTACGCAGACGTACGCCCATCTCAGCAGGCGCCGGCCGGTAGTGTCCTCAACCTCGCTGCGCATTGGACTCGCGGAAAGCGCGTGACCATTTTTGCGACTTACTGCATCCGCTGAGCTCCGTCGCGGCCTCTTAAGGCTATGCTTCACCATTCCAGAACCGCTCTCGTCAGATCCCTCATCTTCCTGTCCTTCGCCGTGGTCCTGACGGTGGGCGGGGCAGGCTACGTTCATGCGCAGGACGTCGTCACCGCCAGCGGACGGCTTAAGGGCGACAGCGACGCCGGGATCGTGCGGTATCTCGGGGTTCCCTATGCACGGCCGCCCGTTGGCGATCTTCGCTGGCGCGACCCTCAGCCGGTGGGGACATGGACGGACGTCCGCGACGCCAGCCGCTTCGCACCGGCCTGCCCGCAGACTGGCGTATCCATGCCCGGCGAGCCGCCCTCGTCGACGAGTGAAGATTGCCTCTATCTCAATCTATGGACCCCTGCGGACGCCGGTCCGAACAGTCAGCCGCATCCCGTCATCGTCTGGATCCCCGGCGGGGGACTCACCAACGGCTCAACCTCAATCCCGCTGTACGACGGGGCCGCCCTCGCGCGTCGAGGGGTGATCGTCGTGACCGTCGCCTATCGTCTCGGCGTGCTGGGCTTCCTTGCTCATCCGGAGCTGACGGAGGAGTCCGGGGCCGGCGGCTCCGGGAACTACGGTCTGATGGACCAGATCGCTGCACTGGAGTGGGTCCAGCGAAACATCGCGGCCTTCGGCGGCGACCCCGAGCGGGTCACGGTCGCTGGCCAGTCCGCGGGCGCGACCTCGGTCAGTATCCTCATGGCGTCCCCCCGGGCAAAGGTCTCTTCCAGCGCGCGATCGGGCAGAGCGGCGGGCTGTTCGAGCCGCTGGCGCTGGCGCCCCGCTACCTTCTGAAAAACGCCGAGGTTGACGGCGCTGCGTACGCCACAGGGTTGGGAGCGCCGACCCTGGCGCAGCTTCGCGGCCTGCCCGCTGATCGGTTCCTGGGCCGGCGTCCGAAGGGATCGTTCATCCCGTCATCGAGCCGCGCGTACTACCGGAGACGCCGTGGGATGTTTTCACCGCCGGGCGCCAGAACGACGTGCCTCTGTTGGTCGGTTTCAACGCGGAGGAGGCGCTGTCCCTGACGGACGTGTCCGGCGTCACCGCGGCGAATTTCGCGGAGAAGCTGACGGCGCGGTGGGGGCCGCTGCCGCCCGCCCTGCTCGCCCCCTATCCTTTCACCACCGACGACGAGGCGCGCACGGCGCGCGCGGATTTCGAACGCGACCTTCGCTTCGGCTGGGACATCCGCGCCTGGGCGCGGCTTCAGGCGGCCCATGGGCTCAGCCAGGTCCACGCCTACGCCTTCACCCGGCGGCCGCCTTATGCCGAGGGCTCAGTTCAGCAACACTGGGGCGCGGGGCATTTCGCCGAGCTCTGGTACATGTTCGATCACCTCGATCAGCAGCCGTGGCGCTGGACGGAGACCGACCGGAAACTGGCCGGCGCCATGGCCGACTATTGGGCGGCCTTCGCGAGACACGGCGACCCGAACGGCCCCGGCCGCCCGGCCTGGCCCGCGTTCGTGGCGGGCGACGAGCGTGTGCTTGTCCTCGACGAGCTGATCGAGTCGGGAGTGCTGCCGAACAACGCGGCGCTCGACGTGTTCGACGCGGTCTACGCACCCCTCCGCTGACGGGCACCGTTTTCTGCAAACGGGTATGCTTTTGATCACACCGATCTGATCCCCAATGGCGGCTGGGGGGTCAGGCGGTTTCCGGAATGGTGCCTCGAATGACAGACTCAGGACTTCCGAGCCCGCCTTGTCGACATCCGCTTTCCGCCCTTGGCGGAAGTTCGGAAGGTCCGGGTTTGCATCAGTTACGGGCTATCGTTCCAATGCATCGGGGACAGCGTCAGGCCAGGCTCACCATCACCAGATCCCACTTGGCAGACGATCCTGACCCGGCTACGCTTCGGCGTCGGGCACACGCGGACGCCCGGTCAGACGGGTTCCGTCCAAGCTCCGCTCCTTTTCCTGTGCCGGTGAGGCGCAGGCCGGAGCAATGACTGTGACCACCGCATATACTGAGCCAACGGCTACCGAACCGAGCCCGCCCTCCCTCACCTACTCCGCCCTGTGCCTGCGCTTCCTGAAGTTCGGGTTGCTGGCGTTCGGGGGGCCTGTCGCTCAGATCGCGATGATCCGACGTGACCTTGTCGATCAGGAGCGCTGGATCTCAAGCGCCCACTTCAACCGGCTGCTTGCGGTGCTGCAAGTTCTTCCCGGGCCGGAAGCTCATGAGCTTTGCGTCCATCTGGGTATGAGGGCCAGAGGTCGCCTTGGGGGTCTGATCGCCGGTCTCGGCTTCATGCTGCCCGGGTTCCTTATCATGCTGGTGATCGGCTGGACCTATGTGTCGCTCGCGCCTCTTATGGGACTGCTGGCCGGGGCCTTCTTCGGCGTTCAGTCGGCCGTCATCGCCGTGATCGTCAGGGCCGTGCACAAGATCGGCTCCCACATCCTCGAAGACGTCTGGCTGTGGTGCGTCGCGGCGGCAGGCTTCGTCGCCACATTGGCGGGTGTCAGCTTCTGGGTAGTGCTGGTCGCAGGCGGCGCGGCCTACGGCTTGCTGAAAAGCGGTCGGCGCTTGATGGCCGGGATAGTGACTGCGTTCGCTGTGCTGGCCGCGATGGGTATGGTCTGGAGCCAGATCACCACAATCGGGTTGCACGGTGCGGCTCTCGTGCCCGCAGCCACGGGAACCTTGGCCATGTTCTGGACGGGACTGAAAGCCGGCCTGCTGACCTTTGGCGGCGCCTATACGGCCATCCCCTATGTCCGCGCAGACACGGTAGGCCGGGGCCTGATGAGCGACGGGTCCTTCCTCGACGGCATCGCCTTCGCCGGCGTGATCCCCGCGCCGCTCGTGATCTTCTGCACCTTCGTCGGCTTCGTCGTGGGCGGCTGGACCGGGGCGCTGGCGATGACCGTAGGCGTATTCCTGCCCGCCTTCGCCTTTTCGATGATCTTCTACGAGCGGCTGGAAAGCGTGGTCGCGGACGCCCGGCTGCACCACGTTCTTGCGGGCGTCGCCTCAGCCGTCGTCGGCATCATCGCCGCGACCAGCCTCCAGCTCGGCTGGGCGACACTGCAGCGGGTGCCTTCAGTCCCGGCAGCGCTGGCGATCTTCGTGGCGGCATTCGCAGCGGTGTGGTTCTGGAAAAGCCGCTACGCCATCCCCGTCGTTCTCGCGCTGGGCGCCCTGGCCGGTTGGGTGCTGTTCCGCTGACGGCGTCGCCTAGAGCGGCGTCCATTCCTCATCGGAAGGCAGCGGTGCGAACAAGGCATCCACCGCTGCGTCCGATACGCCCTCAAGCGTATCCGGCGACCATCGGGGGGCGTTGTCCTTGTCCACGACCACGGCGCGGACGCCTTCCTGGAAGTCATGCGTCTGCGCCATCCGCCCGCCCAGCCGGTATTCCATGGCCATGTTGTCGGCGAAGTCGGTCAGGGTGGCGCCGGTCCGCACCTGTCTCAGCGACACCTTGAGCGACTGCGGCGACTTGGTCTTCAGCGTCGCCAATTGAGCCGAAGCCCATTCCGATCCGTCGGCCTCCAGTGCGGCGAATATCGCCTCCACGCTGTCGAAGGCGAACAGCCGGGCGATGGCCTCGCAATCGATCGTCGCGGGTCCCGGATCCGCCGAGCGATGCCTCGCCACCGCCTCTGGCGCATCCACCCCGCCGATCAGATCGGCCTTCAGCGCCATGATGTTTTGCGACGGCACGAAATGCGTATGGATCCCCAGCGCCACCGTATCCGCCGCCTTCAGCCGCGCCCCGGTCAGCGCCAGCCACACGCCCGTCTGCCCCGGCAATCGCGACAGAAACCAGCCGCCACCGACGTCGGGAAACAGGCCGATCCCGGTCTCCGGCATGGCGTAGGTGGTCCGTTCGGTCGCGATCCGTACCGCCGCCGGCTCCGAGATACCCACGCCCCCGCCCATGACGATCCCGTCGACGATGGCAGTGATCGGCTTGGAATATCCGAACATCAGATGGTTCAGCCGGTACTCGGTCTTGAAGAAGGCCTTTGCCTCCGACGCATCCCCTGCTCCGCTCTCCGCGATCATGCGGATGTCGCCGCCGGCGCAGAACCCGCGCTCGCCCGCATGGTCGATCAGCACCGAGACCACTTCGTCGTCGTCGCGCCACTCCGCCAAGGCCTCGATCATCGCCTCGCACATCCCCGCGTTCAGCGCATGGATCGCCTTGGGTCGGTTCAGCGTGATCCGTCCCACGGCGCCATCGATACGGGTCAGGACTTCGCGTTCGTCGGTCATGATCTTGCTCATATCCGACTCCCTGTCCCGGCGGGAGAGGGCATGAGGCTCGCAGGGCGTGGCGATGCGTCGCCGAAAGGGTGGTGGTGCAAGACGCGGGCTCTCGCCCCGTCCGCCAGGCGCATCAGATCAGCCCGTGGCCCTTGGGCAATTCGGCATAACGGTGGACGCGCGTCGCCAGCACCAGACCGAAGCCGATCATCACCGTCAGCATCACCGTGCCGCCGTACGACAGCAGCGGCATCGGTACGCCCACGACCGGCGCGAGACCCATGACCATCGCCCCATTGATCAGCACATAGAGCGCGAAGGTCGAGGTCACCCCTGCCGAGGCCATCCGGCCAAAATGGCTGTGCGACAACGATGCAATCCGCAGTGCGATCAGGATGATCCCGGCATAGCAAAGCAGCAGGGTGATCGAGCCGACGAAGCCGAACTCCTCGGACACAGCGGCGAAGATGAAATCGGTCTGCTTCTCGGGCAGGAATTCAAGCTGGCTCTGGCTACCGAGACCGAACCCCTTGCCCAGAAGGCCGCCGGAGCCGAGCGCGATCTTGGACTGGACGATGTGATAGCCGTTGCCGCTTGGATCGCCTTCCGGATTAAGGAAGGTCAGGACGCGGTTTCGCTGGTAATCGTGCATCCCGAACATGATGTAGGGCGGCACAAGGACCGCGGCCGCAGCGCCAACTGTGGCCATGATCTTCCAGCTCAACCCGGCCATGAACATCATCGCCGCGCCCGTCAGACCGATCAGCATGGCGGTGCCGAGGTCCGGCTGGTGGGCGACCAATATGAACGGCACGCCGATGATGGCGACAGGGAAGATCAGCTTCCAGCTCAGCCGTGCATCCTGCGCCGAAGCCCCGTGATACCAGCGCGCCAGCGCCAGGACGACGCCGATCTTCATGATCTCCGAGGGCTGTAGACGGGTGAAGCCAAGATTCAGCCACCGCGTCGCGCCCATGACGGTGACGCCCAGTCCCGGCACCTCGACCGCCATCAGCAGGATCAGCGCCAGCCCGTAGACGATATAGGACGCCCCGAACCAGATCCTCAGATTGACCATCGACAGCGCCAGCATCAGCACAACGAGCGCGCCGAACCGGATCAGGTGTTTGGCGGCCCAAGGCTCCCACGAGCCCCCGGCCACCGAGAACAGCATTGCGCCGCCCACACTGGCGACGACGCACAGCAGTGCCACAAAGCGCCAGTCGATCTCGGCGAATTTGCTCGAAATCCGGTCGCGCTCGCCGGGACGGGTCAGGGCGGAAGCGGTCATCGAGGCGCCAGATAGGGTCGCGGGCCGGATGTCGGAGCGGTTTGACGCGCTGCAGCCGTCGTCGCCGGCTCAACGATCTCTGGTTCAGGAGCCGCACCGAAATTGGCTTCTTCTTCGGTCATCGGACCGATCGGTTCTGGAGGCGGCGGGCGAGTCATGCGATCGCGCATCTCCGGATCCTTGAGCAGAACCGTTCGCATCACCTCGCGGGCACGTGGAGCGCCCGCCGTCGCCCCACCCTTGCCGCCGTGTTCGACGATAACAGCCACCGCATAACGGGGCGCATCGATCGGCGCGAAGGCGATGAACAGGTTGTGGTCCTTGAGCGCCCACACGTTCGACTTCCGCGTTCCCGATCCATAGTTGCGCGTCTGCGCGGTACCGGTCTTACCGGCCATCTGGATGTCGCCGAGTCCCAGCTGCGACTGACGATAAGCCGTACCGGAACGGTCGTTAGCCACGGCGATCATGCCTTGGCGGACGATCTCCATATGCGCCGGGGTGAACGGCAGATCTGGTGCGAGTGCTCCACTGGGTCGCTCCACGCCGCCTACCGACTTGATCAAGCGCGGCTGGATCGCTTTCTTTCCGTTCGCCAACCGGGACGTATAGACGGCCAGCTGCAGCGCGTTGACGGTAATCGCGCCTTGCCCGATCGCTACTGAAGTCGTCTCGCCCGGAT
>DASVTM010000013.1:0-10919 GCA_036387575.1 Brevundimonas sp. | reverse complement strand
CGTCAAACTTCGAGCGGCTGGTGTTCGAGGGGTCAGGCCGCGACGCTGAAGCAACCCGCGCCATGTTCGAAACCTTCGCTCGCGACGGCCAGACCGCCCTGCCCGCCGACCTCCTGTTGGCCATCCGCGCCGAGGTCTCCGCCGTCTCCATCGACGAGGCGACGACCCGCTCGGAAATAGCCCAGGCGTATGAAACCTGGGGCCGGGTGGTATGTCCGCACACCGCCGTGGCCCTCGCCGCCGCGCGTCGTCAGCCGACCGGCGGGCCGATGATCGCCCTGTCGACGGCGCACGCCGCCAAATTTGGCAAAGATGTTGCACCCGTGCTTGGCTTCGATCCCGACCCGCCCCACGTCATCCGCGAGCTCGGTGATCGCCCGGAACGCCTGACACTCATTGACGGCACACACGAGGCGGCCCTCGAAGCCG
The DNA here is from genome assembly GCA_036387575.1 of Brevundimonas sp. Taxonomy (GTDB): domain Bacteria; phylum Pseudomonadota; class Alphaproteobacteria; order Caulobacterales; family Caulobacteraceae; genus Brevundimonas. The sequence goes on along the minus strand of DASVTM010000013.1, from coordinate 10,490 downwards.
TGCGGAGCTTCCGCCGCTAGCCGCATGAGCTAAAGGTCTGGGCGAATACATCTTTCGACAAATCATACAATGTCAGATACCGATGTACGGTCGCGTGGGGCGTAGTCGGCGGTAACCAGTGCCAGTGAGTTCAATCAGACCCGACCGGGCGCTCAGCGTCGCTTGGGCGATTTCGTCGGAAAGGCAGCCTGACGCCTACGAGAGCTATCGATCGACAATCGCTGATTTCTACGAAGTCTCCGGTGTAGCCGACAGCGGACGCACCGGGTTTCGCAGTCAGACAACGGCTTGGCGGTTCGGCGCCACCTCATTCGCCCGGGGCCGGTCCGTGCCCCAGACGCTGGCGCGCGGCGCGGCCGAAATCCGTCGTTCGGGCCTCGATCAGATCAGCATTATAGTCAATCTGAGCGACACTTTGGGCGACTGCGATGGCCGGGCCATTTCAGCGGAAGCGGGATCGGTGCAGTTCCGTGATCTCTCCCGGCCCTCAGCCTCCCGGGTCGAGACTATCGACGTCATAAACCTCGTGACCCCCCGGACCTCAGTGCCGTCCTGGCTGCTTGGCCGGAAGGTGCACGGTCTGGTTCTTCCGTCGGCAAGCCCCGGCGGGCGACTGGTCGCCTCGCACCTCAAGACGCTGGCCGATGTCGCAGGCGATCTCACCGAAGAGGAGGGCGTCGCCGCCATCGAGGCGACCTTCATCATCTCCGAGCGGTTCCTCGGCCGCGCCGGGCCGATCGCCCCGATGCAGATGGAGAGCATTCATCGCACCATTCGCCAGCGGGCCATGCAGGTGTTCGACGCCCGCGCCTCGGACCCCACCTTGAACGTCAATGAGGTCGCGCTCCAGATCGGCGTTTCACGCAGCGCTCTTTACCGCGCGTTCGGCGACATGGGAGGTGTGCAGACCTATGTCCTGCACCGGCGACTCGACAAGGCCTACGCAGACTTGCGGGTTTCGGGCGGGGGGAGTCTCGCCAACATCCAGGGCATCGCGGAACGCTACGGCTTCGGATCGCGCGCAAGGTTCGACCGGGCCTTCCGAGACCGCTTCGGGTTCCGGTCGATCGAGGTCGCCCCTGTTGGTTTCGCTGGTCGAGGCGCACCTCTGGCGGCCAATGAGGAAGGTTACCTTGACGGCGCCGCCCACGACGTGGTCATCGACTGGCTTCGTCGCAGCGAGGCGGCCTAGACCGTTTCGGCCACCCGCCAGTAAGCCATGCGGCGGAAGAAGGCGGCCGGGTCCTTGGGCGTCACCAGTTTGGTCGGATCGTGAAAAATCCGGTCGTGCAGCCGCGTGAGGGTGAAGCGTAGCGCCGCGGTCTCGCCCAGCACAAGCAACGCCCTTTCCTCGGCCCAGGTCAGCAGTCGTACCGACTCATAGCCGCGCCGGAACGCTTCCATCTGACCCGCAATCTCGCAGCCCTCATCGTCGAAGCCCCAAGCTGTCAGAGCAATCGCCAGATCGTAGGCGAACGGTCCATCACAGCCGAAATAGACGTCGATAACGCCCGACACCTGGCCGTGCTCGAACAGAACGTTGTCGGGAAAATAGTCGGCATGAATTGCTCCGGTAGGGAGATCGTCCGTGAACGGATCACCCAGCCTTTCCAACGCGAGGCGGCAACCCGCGACCAGCTCACGGTCCTCCGCTGTAACCGCACCCACGGCGGACTTCTCCAGCAACACTTTCCAGACGACCGGGCCGACCGGGTTGGCCCGTCGCCCCGCGAAGTCTCGCGCGGCCAGATGCAGTCTGGCAAGCGCCGCGCCGGCCCGGGCCACTTCGTCGAGCGAAGGTGTACGCAACCAGGCGCCGGTCAGCCATTGGACGATCGCGGCCGGTCGGCCGTTCAAGGCGCCGATCCATTCGCCCTTGCGGTCGCGAAGAGGTCGCGCCGCCGGATACCCCCCCGCACCAAGATGGTCGGTCAGACCGAGGCAAAAGGGTAGGGAAGCGGCGTCCGTGCGGCCTTCGAACAACGTCAAAACGAAGCGGCCCGCGCTGGTCTCCAGCCGATAGTTGGTGTTCTCCACCCCCTCGGCGATGGCGTGCAGCGACACGAACTCGCCTGCGGCCGGATAGCCGTCGACAAACGCGCGCGCCTGATCGTCCGAAACCGGGGTGAAGACGGCCATGATCTAGTGATAGCCTAGGGCGGCATGACGCGCACGGATGATGTCGGCGACGTCAGCGAGCACGCTTTCCGTCGTTGGCCAACGACCGGCGCCGCGTCCCTTGCACGACCAGACGCGACCGTCCTCACCATAGACCTTGAGCGCATTGCGTTCGCCACGCAGGGCGAGGAACAGCGGATCCTCCAGCTTGCGGTCCAGCACAACGGACGCGTCGAGACCGGCGTCCGACTTGTGGCAGGCGCCGATCTGGCGGACAGGCCCGCCATTCGGTTTGAACGCTGCCGACAGCACGTCGCAGGTGATCGCGCCGTCTTTCGGAGTTTCGCCGAACGCCTCGAAAGACAGCAGGCGGACCTTGGCGGCGGCGTCGCGCCCCTCCAGATCGGACGATGGGTCCTCTTCGGCGAAACCCGCAACCCGGGCGTCGGCCAGGGCGTCGGCGAAGTCGGCTCCGGCGCTCAACCGGTCGAGCATGAAGTTGACCGTGCCGTTCAAAACCGCCTCGAAGCCCGCGACAGGACCGGCTTCGCGCGCCACCCTCAGCGTCTCGATCATGGGCGCGCCACCTCCGACTGCGGCGGAGTAAACCAGCAGAGCCTTATGCTTGTCCGCCCAGGCCTGAAGCCCGGCCGGATCGCGGCTGATCGCCTGCTTGTTGGCGCTGGCCACGTCGATGCCGGCCTCAAGCGCCGCGCGGATCAGGTCGTGGCCCGCCTCCCCTTCGGAAAGAGCCTCGACCAGCAGGTCGGGCTTGGCGGCGAGGAACGCCGCCCTGTCCGAGGTGTACAGGTCGGCAGGCGCCGCCACATCACGCACCTTCTTCGGATCGCGCACCAGCACGCCGGTGACCTCGTAGCGTGGATCGGTCAGTAATCGGGCCAGAAGCCCACCGCCGACGACGCCGCAACCGGCGATGGCGACCCGGATCGGCGCGTCGGGCACCGAGGGTCCCGGAGGCGCGGAATGATCCCCCACTACCGTGCCCCCTGCGCGTCCGAGTCCTGCGACCTCAATCTCGACGGCGCGCTCCTGCCCCAGATCGATGGCGTCGTGCTGGACCAGGGCTCCGCCATAACGTCGCGCGTCGTCCCACGAGGCCCGACGATAACGCAACGGCTTGCCCGAGGCGGCGGCGGGATCGCGGTCGTAGAGGCCGTCCACATCCTTGACCAACCGTACCCGCGACAGACCGAGCTCTGCGGCGAGAAATACCGCCGTCATGTCCGAGCCGCCCCGTCCCAGCAGCGCCACCTTGCCGTCAGCTCGTACCGCGCCGAAGCCGGGAACGACGACCACTTGGTGATCCGCCAGCGCCCGCAGCAGCGCCTCGCTTTTGAGACCGCAGGGGTGTGCGTGTTCGGATGGTCCCTCGGCGATGATGCCGAGTTCACGCACCGAAAGAGCCACTGCGTCCAGTCCGATCCGGTCACAGGCGATCGCCGTAAGCGCCGCCGCCTGTTCCTCGCCCAACGCCACATAGCCGGGCAGGAGATCGTTCTCATGGTCGAGTCCGAGCAGGCGGGCGTCGGCCAGAAGCGTGTCGGTATGACCCCCGAAGGCCGAGACCACCGCCACCACCTTTCGACCGGCGCGGACATGGCCATAGACCTCAGACGCCACGGCCGGGGCGTCGCTCTGGGAGCGCAGAATGGACGATCCGAATTTTAGCACGACGATGTCAAACGCGTCGCTTTGCTCGGCGACCGGTTTGAGAGGCTCGGAGTTCTGGACGACGGAGAGTTGGGGCATTTCAGTCTCGGATCAGGGCGCTGGAAGGGAATGGGACGGGGGAAACGGGCAAGAAAAAACCCGCCCGGGGGTCCGGGCGGGTCTGGGTTGGTGCTTGTCGGTGCCGACGCGCGCTAACCTGTCCCCGCCCCTGAGAGGCCGGTGATGGTGGTCATACCGCCGGTGGTGGTGAACGCAGGCGTGCCCGTCCGCGCCGTCACGACGGCGGCGGTGCTAATCGAAATGGCGAAGAGGCCAGAGCGGGACACGGTGAAAACCTTGCGATGAAGTTGACTCAGGGTGTCGGGCCGGAGCGCCACCGTCAAGCCTTTGTTGGAAGTTTTTTGCGCCCATAGCGGTTACGACGAGTATAACGCGGCACAGAGCCGTATCCGATTGCCCGGGCCTTGGCGAATTTTTCCGCTTGACCAATCCCCCTGTTTTGCCTCACGGTAAAGTCACTCATCAAGACCGACCGAGGGATAGGCCCTTTGACGTCGGGGCAACCATCGGGTCCGCCCGAACGGTGCCAACTCCTGCGAGGTTCCTCGGAACCGCGAGAGATGAGTGGAGCGCCGGTCTACGGCGGCGTCTCCACGATCTGTCATCGCATCGGGTCCTTGCTGAGCAGGATTGATGCAGACGACGATGGCCTTCGACACTGAAACCACCGAACCCAACTGTACCGCCAAGGCGACCCTGACGCCGGGGATCCCGCTCGAGTCGAGGCCGCATAATTTCGTGCCTTCGCTGCGCCGCAGCCGTCAGGGCAACGCCGTGGACATCACCGCCGCCATTCCGTCCGACTTCCGCCTCCAGTCGGGTGAGCGGCTGAACCAGACCACCGTGACCGGCCGCCTGCACGGGCGTGAAGGCGCGCCGCTGGTCGTCGTCGCCGGTGGCATTTCGGCGGGGCGTTTCGTGCATCGGACCGAGACCAACGGCCTCGGCTGGTGGTCGGACGCCGTCACCGCGGGCGGGCCAATCGACCTGCGCCGCTGTCAGGTTCTGGCCTTCGATTACGCCCCCGGCGCCGACAACGAATCCGCTGCGGACGGCGTCAGCGTCACCATCACCACCCACGATCAGGCCCGACTGCTGGCCCTGCTCCTTGAGCAGATCGGCGCCGAGACGGTCGCGGCCATCGTCGGTTGCTCCTACGGCGGCATGATCGCCCTGGCGTTCGGCGAGCTGTTCCCGCGCTGGGCCGAGCAGCTGATCGTCGTCTCCGCCGCCCACCGCGCGCATCCTCAAGCCACCGCATGGCGCGGCATCCAACGCCGCATTCTCAAGCTGGCCGCGGAGGCCGGTCGCCCCGAGGACGGCGTGGCTCTCGCCCGCGAACTGGCCATGACCACCTACCGCACGGCGGAAGAGTTCGGCGAACGGTTCGAGACAGCAGCCCCCCTCGCCGCGGGTCAGGCCTATCCCGTGTGCGAATACCTGACTGCGCGCGGCAAGGCGTACCGGACCCACACCACGCCCTGGCGTTGGCTGTCGCTGTCGGACTCTATCGACCGCCACGCGGTCACGCCCGAGAACATCGTCGCTCCGGTCACGGTGGTGGGCTTCACCTCCGACCGGCTGGTGCCGATCGATGACATCCGCGAACTCGCGGCCCGCCTGCCCACCCTGTGGCGTCTGGTCGAGGCTCCGTCCCTGTACGGCCACGACGCCTTTCTGAAAGAGGACGCCCTCGTCGGCGACATCCTCCGCTCCGCCTTGAAGGACATCGACCAGTGACCGCCTCCCCGCGTAACCCCGCCCGCTCGGCAAAAGACATCCGCACCATCTGCGCCCGATCGGGCGTCGATCAGGATCCGGCCCACGGCGCGGTCATGCCGCCACTCTATCTATCGTCGAATTATTCGTTCGCCGGTTTCGATCAGAAGCGGAAATACGACTATTCCCGGTCGGGCAACCCGACGCGCGACGTGCTGGCCGATACGCTGGCCGAGCTAGAAGGCGGCGCCGGCTGCGTCGTCACCGCAACGGGGATGGCCGCGGTCGACCTGCCTCTGTCCCTGCTGTCGCCCGGCGACCTGCTAATCGCGCCGCACGACTGCTACGGCGGCACGCACCGCCTGCTGTGCGCCCACGCGAAAAAGGGCCATTTCGAAGTCCTTTGGGTCGATCAGGGCGACCCGGAAGCCCTCGCCGCCGCCCTCGCCCTGAACCCCAAGCTGGTGCTGGTCGAGACCCCTTCCAACCCCCTGCTCCGGGTCGTCGACGTCGCCGACATCTGCGTTCGCGCCCACGCCGTCGGGGCCAAGGTCATCGCCGACAACACCTTCCTGTCGCCCGCCCTGCAGCGCCCGATCGAGCTCGGCGCCGACATCGTCGTCCACTCGACCACCAAATACATCAACGGCCACTCCGACGTTGTCGGCGGCGCGGTGATCTCGGCTGATCCGGCTGACCACGCTGAACTCGCCTGGTGGGCCAACTGCCGGGGCGTGACCGGCGGCGCCTTCGACGCCTATCTGACCATGCGCGGCATCCGCACCCTGTTCACCCGCATCGAGCGCCAGCAGGAAACGGCCGGCCACGTGGCCGCCCTGCTGGAAGCCCACCCGGCGGTAAAGGCCGTCCATTATCCCGGTCTGAAATCGCACCCAAACCACGCTCTGGCGGCCCGTCAGCAGCACGGTCCGGGCGCCATGCTCAGCTTCGAGCTGGTCGGCGGCGTCGAGGCTGTCCGCACTCTGGTCGAGACGATTGAGACCTTCACCCTCGCTGAGAGCCTTGGCGGTGTCGAAAGCCTGATCGCCCACCCGGCGACCATGACCCACGCGGCCATGACTCCCGAAGCCCGCGTCGTCGCCGGCATCACCGATGGACTGCTGCGGGTGTCAGTCGGTCTCGAGCATCAGGACGACCTGATCGCCGATCTCGTCCGCGCGCTGGATGCCGTATCAGTGGAACAGGCGGAAGCGGCCTAGTCTCAAGGTCGGGGGCCCGCCTTCAGCAATGAAGGCCGGCCCCGTCGCTGGTGATGAAGCTCCGGCTCTCGACAGCCTGTACCCCCGGGGCCAGAGCGGCGCCCCCCGACGCAATCTCCAGACCTGCCGTAAACCCGAGACGACCAGCCGCACCGCTAAGGCGGTGCGTCAAAGGTCTCCATCACTTGCATCTGGCCCTGACAATTCGCCGGAGTCGATAGGCCCACGTTAACGGGCGTTAACGACGCGAGCCCGGCGTGTCCCGCGCGCATCATTCTCGCGTCCGACGTGAGGCGAGGGCGCGAGATTTAACCGAACGGGACGACCTTGTTGTCGCCGTCATGGCCGATATCCGCCTTGCCGAGGAATGGAATGCCAGACCTCTGGCACCAGTAGCGGACGATCTCCTGCGCTGTCAGACCAAAGTCGGGGTCGTTCACCGTGACGTCCGAGACCCGGCCGAGACGAATACCTGCAACCTTGCGGATCGACGGCTGGCTGGTGAGGTGGAACATCATCCGGTCGACCCGGTACAGCGCCTCCGACACCTCTTCGATCATCAGGACGTGGTCGGTCAGGTCGGGCTCGAGCGGCGTGCCCACCAACTGGTCGATGATGGTGAGGTTGAAGGCGACCGCCTTCTTCTTGTCGATCGCCAGCGACGGCTCCAGCGAAGCCTCGTCGCCCTTGACCAGCCAGGTCAACGCCCGCTCGGCGGTTGCGTCGTGACGCACGGAGTCCGAGGCCATCGGCCCATGAGCCAGATGCTTGAACCCGGCCTTGTACATTCCGGCCAGCAGCGTGCCGACATCGGAATATCCGAGATAGCGCTTACCCCGCGCCACGTCGTTCAGTCGCGGGATCACGTCCTCGACGATGCGGCACGAACCATAGCCTCCACGCGCAAACCAGATGGCGTCGAACCGCGGGTCGTTGGCGTATTCGACGAAGGCGTCGGCGCGGGCCCGATCGTCGCCGGCGAAATGCCCATGCTTCATGAAGCAGGCCGGATGGAAGGTGACGACGACGTCACCGTCAGGATGATGTTGAGCCATCCACGCCTCGACAGCCTCCGCGCGCTCTTTGGCGAAACGCGAGCTGACGCAGACGATACCGATCTTGAAGACGTTGGCCGTCATGCAGGCAGAGCCGCCACGACGTCGGCGACGAGAGCGGTCTTGTCTGGATCGATTTCAAGCGCCACGAGAGCTCCAATACGCATTCATTTCGCAAACCCACTGGCGGTTCGCGACGAAGCCCTGTTCTAAGGCCTGATGACCCAAGACGTCTCATACTTCTTCTGCGGCATCGGCGGCTCCGGCATGCTGCCGCTGGCCATGATCGTTCAGGCGCAGGGCAACGCCATCGAAGGCTCCGACAGGGCGCTCGATCAGGGCCGGACACCGGCCAAGTTCGACTGGCTGCGCGCCCACGGCGTGACCCTGCACCCACAGGACGGATCAGGCGTGACCCGGGCCGAACAGATCGTCGTCGCCACCGGCGCCATCGAGGACACCGTACCCGACATCGGTGCGGCCAGACGAGCAGGCGCGACCATCGTCACCCGTCCTCAACTGCTGAGCCAGTTGTTCAACGCCGCCCCCACCTCGGTCGGTGTTGCGGGCACCAGCGGCAAGTCCACCATCACCGGCATGGTCGCCTGGATACTGCATTCGGCCAGCCGTGCCCCAACCGTAATGAACGGCGCCGTGATGAAGAATTTCGCCGACGCCGACCATCCGTTCGCCAGCGCCTTGATCGGTGGTGCCGATCTTTTCGTGGCCGAGGTAGACGAATCGGACGGCTCGATCGCCCGCTATGATCCGACAGTCGCCGTGGTTTCCAACATTTCGCTCGATCACAAGTCGATGGAGGAACTCCGCGACCTGTTCGGCGGCTTCATCAGCCGGGCGCAGACGGCCGTGCTCAACCTCGACAACGTCGAGACGGCGGCGCTCGCCCAATCGATGGTCGAGGACGCGCGTGGCGACGTCGTAGTCACCTTCGCCCTCGGCAATGATGACGCCGACCTCGTTGCCCACGCCCTGAGTTCCCTGCCAACGGGGATGACATTCGATCTGACCGAGCGGTCGAGCGGCTACCTGTTCAAGGTCGTCCTGAACGTCCCCGGCGCGCACAATGTCGCCAATGCGCTGGCGGCGCTCGGCGCGGTGCGTGCGCTCGGCGTTCCCTTGGCCGAGGCAGTTTCAGCGCTTGAAAGCTTCTCAGGAATTCGTCGCCGGATGGAGGTCGTCGGCACGAAGAACGGCGTCACCGTTATCGACGACTTCGCCCACAACCCGGACAAGATTGCGGCGACGATGAAGACCCTGCACGCCTTCGATGGCCGGCTGTTGATCCTGTTCCAGCCCCACGGCTTCGGCCCGCTGAAGCTAATGAAGCAGGAGTTCATCGAAGGCTTCGCCGGACTGCTGCGCCCGGACGACGTCCTGCTGATGCCCGAGCCTGTCTATTACGGCGGGACGACCGATCGCAGCGTGGGTTCGGAAGATATCGCCGCCGGGGTTCGGGCTCTCGGCCGCAACGCCGAGGCCCTCCACGATCGTCCGGCTTGTGGAGACCGGTTGATCGAGCTCGCCAGACCCGGTGACCGCATCATCGTCATGGGCGCCCGCGACGACACCCTGTCCGAATTCGCAGCTGAGCTTCTCGCCCGCCTCTAGAGCGACGCGCGTCTGAGGGTGACCAGCGCCTGCTCACGGATGCGGACGTCGCCAACGGCCAGGATCTGTCCTGTGCCGTCGACAGCCTCGCCGCGCCAGTTGGTGACTTCGCCACCGGCCGCCTCGACTACCGGGATCAGCGCCGACCAGTCCCAGAGTTTCAGGCTGGCTTCGGCCACCAGATCGATCCGCCCGGCCGCCACCATGGCATAGGCATAGGCGTCGCAGCCGTAGCGAGCGAGACGGGCGGCGGCCCGCACCTGGGTCCAGGCCCCGAGTTCGGAACCGCTGAAAATCTCGGGATCGGTGGTGGAGATGACCGCATCGGTCAGGCGCTCGCACGCCCTGACCTTCAATGACGTGGCGCCGCTCTCCCGGATCAGCGCCGCCCCGGAGGGCCCTCCGATGAATATCTCATCCAGATAGGGCTGGGCGATCACCCCGACGGCTGGGTTTCCCGCGACCCGGAGCCCAATCAATGTGGTCCAGAGCGGCAGGCCCGCAATAAACGCGCGGGTGCCGTCGATGGGGTCCAGAATCCAGACATGCTCCGCGTCCGGACGGTCCTCGCCATACTCCTCGCCGATGACGCCATGGTCCGGATAGCGGGCGGCGATCAGACGGCGGATGGCGGCTTCGGCATCCTTGTCGGCCTGGGTGACGGGATCGAACGATCCCGGTCCGGCCTTGTTCTCCTCGGAGTATATTCCCCGAAAGAACGGCAGGGTCACCTTGGCCGCTTCACGGGCCAGTTCGACGGCGAAGGCTTCGAATTCGGTCATGGATACGCAGTTCGTGAAGTGTGGTCAGCGGTATCCCCGTCCTTAGACCGGCAATACCCCCCATGTCGCTCGCCCTTGTCCCTTTCAGAGACCCGGCCGCCGACCATCCGACACTCGCCGCGCCCCACTCAGGCGGCGGGTTCTTCGTTGTGAAGTGACTTGGCCAGGTCCAGCAGACGGCGACGTGGCCGCTCGCCAAGCTGATAATATGCCTG
>DASVTM010000012.1:0-2570 GCA_036387575.1 Brevundimonas sp. | reverse complement strand
GCTTCCGCGGCGTTCATGGCGATGGGCTTCTCGCACAGGGCGTGCTTGCCGGCGGCCATGGCCTTGGCGCTCCATTCGACATGGAGGGTGTTCGGCAGCGGGATATAGACCGCCTCGACGTCGGGATCGTCGATCAGCTCTTGATAGCTGCCGTAAGCGCGCGGGATGCCCAGAGCAGTCGCGACACCCTGAGCCTTGTCGAGACTACGCGACGCGATAGCCACGACCTCGCAGTTCTCCGCCGCCTGCATCGCCGGGATCGCGCGGTTTACCGCGATCTGCGCGGCCCCCAGCACGCCCCAGCGCACAGGCTTCGACATGGTGGTCATAGCCGCGTCGGACAGGTCAGTTCGCGATTGGGTGTGGGCGGACCGGACAGTCGGTGACCCGCGTCACCCACTTCATCGCTTCCAGATAAAGGTTGGCGACGCGTGGATCGTCCCAGGCCGAGTCCGGGTGGCCGAGGTCGGAGTAGAAGACTCGGCCTTCGCCGTAGTTGCGGATCCAGGCGACCGGGAAATCACCGTCGGTACGGTGGACCTGCGGGTTGGTCATATCCAGACCACTGATGTCCAGTCGAGCCAGCACGTCGGTGTTCTCGCGCGAATAGGGCTCGCCGGTCATCTGATAGAACTCGTCGCGCAGGTTCGGGCTTTGGACGAAGGCCGCCATGCCGGGAAAGTCCGGCCGCTCGACAATAACCTTGGCGTCGGTGACACCCCACGGATGGTTGTCGAAATAGCCGCCGATCATCTGGCCGTATTCGGGCCAATAGACGCCAGTTGCGGTCGCGGTGTGGATGCCGATGAAGCCCTTGCCTGACTTGATCCATGCCATCATGTCGGCCTTCTGGGCGTCGGTCAGCCGCGTCTCGCCGTTGGTGTAGAAGATGATGGCGTCGAAGAAGGACAGGTTCCGGCCCTTCGATTCCTTGGGGCCGCAGCGGGCGTAGTCGACGGTGCCGTAGACGTCTCCGCTGGTGACGTTGTTCCAGTCGGTGCGGATGAAGACGGCGATGTCGTTGGCCGCGCCGAGCTGCTGCATGACCGCCATGGCATGATAGACGGAGTCATGGGCGCCCTGGTTGCCGGTCAGGGTGTCGCCGATGAACAGCACCTTCTTCTTGCCGGCATAAGGATCGGCGCGCGGCGGACGTGCGCCGCCCGGACCGCCGGGACCACCCGGAGGCCCCTGCATCGCCGGGCGGGGACTCGCACAGGGCTCTGGGGCGCTTTGAGCCATCGCGGCCGTGCCGAACGAAAGGGCGACGGCGGCCAGCAGCAGGCCGGTCTTGAACTTGATCACGCGACGACTCCTGAAGAGGATTGAACGAGGCGAAAGGGATTACTGACGTTTACTGGGCAGCCGTCGGCAGGGCGTAGGCGGTGACCTCGTCCCCGTTGACCGGACTGGCGAGGAAGCTGCCGCCCGACGAGGTGATGACGACGTACTGACGACCGTCCTTGCCGAGGTAGGTCATAGGCGTGGCGTGGGCCGAGGACGGCAAGCGCGTGCTCCACAGCTCCGCGCCGGTTTTTGCGTCGAAAGCCCGGAAGCGCTGGTCGTCGGTGGCGCCGATGAAGACCACGCCACCCGCGGTCACGATCGGCCCGCCGATGCTGGGGCGACCGGTCTTCTGGATGGCTGCGGGCAGGGTGTCGGTGACGCCGAGTGTGCTGCGCCAGGCGATCTGGCCCGTCGAGACGTTGACCGCCAGCAACTCACCCCAAGGCGGGGCCTGGCAAGGCATACGCGTCGCCGGCTGCCAGAAGCGGCCGAACAGGGCCGAACGGTTCGTGTAGGCGGTCGCACTGCCCTCGGGCGCCGGCATCAGGGACTGAATCTGGCCGAGGTCAAAGGCGTTGACGATGTAGAGGCCCGTCGACGGATCGAAGGCTCCGCCGCCCCAGTTGGTGCCGCCCAGCGTGCCGGGCATATTGACCGTCAGGCGATTCAGCGCGGTCGGCAGGTAAGGCCCGCCGAGCAGCAGGTTGTTCTCCTTCACCAGAGCCGCACAGAACGCCTCATGCTCCGGCGTAAGGTGGGAGAGGTCGGCTTCGCTTACCGTCACGCGCGACAGAGGCGGCGGCAGCACGGGGATGGGCTGGGTGGCCGACACGACTTCGCCGGGCACGTCGCTGCCGGGGACCGGCTTTTCCTCGACCTTGAAGATCGGCTCGCCCGTCACGCGGTCGAGAATGAACATGAAGCCGATCTTGCCGACCACCGCGACGGCGGGGATGGTCTTGCCGTCCTTCTGGACGTCGATCAGGGTCGGTGGTGAGGCCGGGTCGAAGTCCCAGACATCGTGGTGAGTGACCTGGAAATGCCAGAGGTACTTACCCGTCTTCGCGTCGGCCGCGACGATGCTGTTGGCGTACAGGTTCGCGCCTTCACGGTCGCCGCCGTAGCGGTCCCACGAGGGGGCGCCGAACGGCACATAGACGATGCCACGCGCCTCATCGACAGTCATGAAGCCCCAGACGTTGACGCCTGAGCGGGCCTCGGTGCTGCCCGGCTCCCAGGTGGCGGCGCCCGACTGACCGGCTTGCGGCGTGTTGTGTAGCGTC
>DASVTM010000011.1:0-1697 GCA_036387575.1 Brevundimonas sp. | reverse complement strand
TCTCGATCGCCGTTAGCTCCGGGGCGATCCAACCCTCGAACTCCGCTCGCGACACAGGCTTTTCGATCGTTACCGAGCCTGCCACGAACGAGAAGGTCGCCTCCACGTGCTGAGACAGCGCGAACTTAAGCCGCGAGACCGCTTGATAAAGAGCATACCCGTGATTGTCGTCCAGCACCTCCACCAGTCGGCTCAACTTCTCAGGCTCAATCGCGGCCCGAGCGAGACTGCGGATGTCTTTCATGTCTCGCGACGCCCGCAGCAGGGCCAGCTGATCCCAGCGCGCGAAGGCGGCATAGTACCGCTGCGGGATCGGCAGGGTCTTGCCGACGGCGTGATACTGACCCCCTTTTCCAAGTTCCGGCGAAACCAGATTGTCGATGATCCGATAGTCGAAGGCGTCGCCCGCCACACCAACGCCAGAGCGCGCGAGGGCTTCGGAACGCAACCCGTCCGGCGTAGGCTCGAAGCGAACGATGGAGAAGTCGCTGGTCCCGCCCCCGAAGTCCGCGACGAGCACCGTCGCCCGCTCTTTCAGGTCGCGGGCAAAAAAGAAGGCTGCACCGACAGGCTCATGGGCATAGCGGATATCGTCAAAGCCCAGCCGGGCGAAAGCTGCCTCATACCGCGTCAGAGCCAGGCGCTCATCGGGCGATCCGCCAGCGAAGGTCACGGGACGACCGACGATCACCTGGGTGGGCAGGTCATCTGTCGCCTCGCCGCCGTGTGACTTGAGCTGAAAAAGGAACGCGGCCAGCAGATCCTCGAACTTGTAGCGACGATTGTCGATGACCGTCTCGGTGAAGGCTGCGCTGGCGGCGAAGGTCTTAAAGGACTGGATGAACCGCGTGTCGAAGGGGTCTTCCACATACGCATCAATTGCCCACGGGCCCGCCGTTACGACGCGCTCGGGCGAACGCCCATCCGCCCCCGGGTGAATCTGGAACCCCAAGGTGGAGCGGAACGCCGTAACCTCCCCGGTCGGCGCCTGGAAGCGCAGCACCTCGGCTCGACCCGCCGCATCGGTCACCGCGATGACGGTGTTGGTGGTTCCGAAATCGACGCCGACGGTCAAGGCATTCTGGGGGGACATGGCAAGCACTCTGCAACGGTGGGGCGGGTTCCTACCGCGAATCCACAACCAGCGCCCGCCTCATAGATGAGATGGCGGCAAGCCGTGATCGACAGGCGGGGCCAGGATCGAAGAGCCGATCACCGGCGCCCACCTGAAAGCCGCCGGCTATCCCGCCAAGCCGGCCGGCGCTCTGGTCAACAATCCACTGACCACGGGCATCCTGTTCCTGCTCGTCTCTATGTGACGATGGTCTACGGGCCTGTCGCGGCGGCGCGGGTCGAGATGCTCCCGACCAACATCCGCTACACCTCGATGTCCCTGCCCTATCACATCGGCAAATGGTTGGTTCGTGGCTTCCTGCCGACGACGGGCTTCGCCATGGTCGCCGCTACGTGCAATATCTGCTACGAACTCTGGTACCTGATCGTGATCGCCGTAGCGACCGCCGTGCTGGGCTTCCTGCTGGCCAAGAAGGCAAGACGTCGATATCCGCTCCTGAAAGGGCCGGGAAAATCTTGACGACACCGGTGTCAAAGTGCGCCTAGTCTGTGATCTGGCCGACGAAGATCGGCGGGTTCTGGGTTGAGGAAATCGATGTCTGTCGTTCAACGGGCGGTCGCCG
>DASVTM010000010.1:0-2177 GCA_036387575.1 Brevundimonas sp. | reverse complement strand
CGCTCGAGGACCTCATAAACAAGCCGGGTGTCGTTCAGCCTGACCTCAGTATTTTGCCCGCAGCGTAAGCCCGACGGTCCGGGGATCGCCGGGCGGGCCGAGGATCAGCCCGGAGTTGCCAGCCTGCACGGTCAGCAGTTGCAGATAGTCCTCGTCCAGGGCGTTCTTGACGAAGACGAACGCTTCCCAGCCGTTATCGGAGCGGAACCCAGCACGTAGGTTGACCAGCGAATAGCCTTCGATCTCGGTGTACCGCGAGACCGAGGCGTCGGCGTTGTAGGTCGAGCGATAGCTGGCGTCGGCGCCGAAATAGGCCTCACCCGTGTAGCCCAAGCCGCTGACGTTGCGATGCACTTCGCCGCCGAGTGATCCGGCCCAGGGCGAAACGCCCGGCAGGTCCTTGCCGGAAAGATCGCACGCCACGGTGGTCGATCCGATCTGCTCCAGCGGGCAGGGGCCATTGCTGAAGGCGGCGTATTTCGCATCCGTCCACGAGACGTTGGCATAGGCGTCCAGCCAAGGCGTCGGGCGGGAAAAGCCGTCCAGTTCGATGCCTTGAATCTCGACCCTCTTGGCATTGGCCAGATAGCCGCGCAGGGCTCCGGGGCCGGTGTCGACCACGTTGGCCTGATAATCCTCGACGTCAGTGCGATAGGCCGCGAGGTTTGCGGTTACGCGCTTGTCGAACAATTGGGTCTTGAGGCCGAGTTCATAGGTCGTGACCACCTCGGGCTCGACCGTCGCGTTGGTCAGGGACGGCGCGCCGGACGGCAGGTTCGGTATGCCCGCCATGTTGATGCCGCCCGACTTGTAGCCCCGTGCAAGCGACCCGTAGGCCAGGACGTTGTCGTTGATGTCGTAGGACAGCGAGACCTGGCCTGACAGATCGCCGTCCGAGATGTTGGCGGCATAAGCCTGAGGCCGGGCGACGCCGAGCCGGCGGGTCAGATCGGCCGCAGAGCCGGGACCGCCGCCGCTGACGGTCGAAGCGTAGGCGCCGTCCTTTTCCTCGTGGGTGTAGCGAAGGCCGGGTGTCAGGTGCAGCCGGTCGGTGATGTTCCAGGTCACTTGCCCAAAGACTGCAAGGGAATCCGTCTCGATCCGCGAGTCGTTGAACACCGTATAGCCGTCCAGCAGGCCGGGGTTGGTGCCGGGAACAAGAGCGTTGGTGACCGGGTCACGCACGGTGGTCAACCAGTAGGACGCGTCGCGGCCGTATTCGGTGATCCCATGCGTCTCGACTGCCTGATGGAAGGCGTAGAGGCCGACGGTCCAGGCGACTCGGTTCTTACCGTTTGAGGACAGGCGCAACTCCTGGCTCCACTGGTCCTGATCGGACGGGTTGGCCGACTGCCGCGTGATGTCGAGCGCCGTGTAGTCGCGGTCGTTGGCGGGACGCCAGTCCCACGCCCGCCATGCCGAGATCGAAGTCAGGGTGGCGAAGCCGAAATCATAGTCGATGATGGCGGAGACGCCGCGCTGGATCTGGTCGGCCTGAATGGCACCGTCCACGTCGGCGATCCGGTCGTAGGGGTTGGTGCTGCCGGGGACATAGTCGAGACCGGCGGACAGGGCCGGGAACTGCAGGTTGGCGGGCTTCTGCGTCTTACCATAGCGCACGTAAAGCTGGGTGCAGCAGTCGGGGGTCTGGTCGGAATAGTCAGCGTAGAGGCGGGCCCGGAGGCGTTCATTCACCTCCCACAGCAACTGGCCATGCAGGCTGATGGACTTCTGGGCGTTCTGGGCATGTCCGCCCGTGACGTTGTCGACGACGCCGTCGCGCTGGGTCGAAACGAACGACAGGCGTGCGGCGAGCGTGTCGGCGATCAGCGGGCCGGACACAGTCGCCTTGGCCTGCACGAAGCCATAGTCGCCGATGGTGATCTCGCCTTGGGCGTCCGGCGTGAAGCTGGGTGCGCGAGTGGTGATGTTGAGCGCGCCGGCGGTGGTGTTCTTGCCGAACAGAGTCCCCTGCGGTCCGCGCAGGATCTCGATGCGGTCAATGTCGACGAAGTCGAGCGTCGCGGTCGCCGGGCGGCTATAATAGACCTGATCGATATAGATGCCGACGCCCTGTTCCAGACCGTCGTTGGCAAGGCCGTAACTGGCGCCGAGGCCCCGGATCGTGATGGCCGTGTTGCGAGCGTTGGGGCTGAGCAACTGGACGCTCGGAGCCA
>DASVTM010000009.1:0-3761 GCA_036387575.1 Brevundimonas sp. | reverse complement strand
GAGATGGACGGCATCGAACTCGCCCAGCGCGCGGGCGAGATGGTGTCGGGCTTGCGCGTCATGTTCATCACGGGCTTCGCGGCGGTGACCCTGAAGGCCGGGCGCGAGGTTCCGCACGCGCGCGTGCTGTCCAAGCCGTTCCACCTTCGCGACCTCGTGTTGGAGGTCGATCGCATGTTCGAAGTCGACAGCGCCACCGGTCTGAATTGAACCGCTTGCGTCGCGGCCAACCCGCGGCTAGAGGCACCCTCCTCGTGGGCGTGTAGCTCAGTGGTAGAGCACTGTGTTGACATCGCAGGGGTCGCAAGTTCAATCCTTGCCACGCCCACCATAAAAACCTCCGGAAATCTGCTGATTTCCGGGGGTTTTTTGTTGTTGAATGAGACTTGGGCGAGAGCCCGTTTCTACCAGTTCTGACCTCATTTCGACTGATTATGCCCAGACTTCTGGGCACAGGCTGGGCACGTTGGGCATTCGTCCCGGCCTGTCATGGCGGCGCGGCGCGCGTATGAGCCGCGGCGACCCGCCTGCTTGCTTCGGTAAGGACGGACGCCCGCCCGCCTTCCACTTCCATCGATGGGCGGCTTGCGAACGGGCGAGATGCTGAATTCGAAAGTGCGTCTACTGCCGGACTTTGGGCTACTGATATCAACCTGGATAATTGGCGAGAGGTGTCATCTGCGCGCCGCTGATTATCGGAAAAGCTAGGCTCTGAAGAGCCTTAGCCAGAATCTACTGCTATGGAGCCGCACTGAAATTGTGATAAGTCTTTGATTGCTGAGCCTCGTCGACGCCAATGACTATTGACAAGTTTAACCTTCGTGAATGAGATGTTTGTTCTTGTTTACAGCGAGGCGACAAGCATGTAAGTTTGCGTGACTCGCAATTGATGCGGCATGATTATCGTGGTTCTTTAACGTGTTCAGCTAAGGAAAGTCAGGCTGACATCCTTTGTCTGCCTGTGTTCGAAGGAGGGCAGCATGAGCGTTCATGACAGTCGTAATTGGAAAGCCACGGAGTCGACCGATTTCGCTGGCGGCAACCGCGGACTGACAGTTACCGGGGATGTGCAGGTCGGCGCGGGCAATCAGAGGCCGCTGCTGAATCGCACTGTTCCGCAGGGCTTCAATCCCTCGATCCTGTACCTCGACCTGTCGACCGAGACTGCGGGTGATGTCGGCACGGATGCGCTCGTCTGGAGGACCGTCTCCTATGAGGAGCCGATCGAGGAAGACCAGTTCGCCCAGGTGGACGTCCGCGGTGCGGCTGTGTTCGATGTCGAGAAGCTGATTTCCTGAACCTTGCGGCGCTGGCTTGGGACCTGACACGCTGTCGCCGGGCGGGCCGTGGGGCGGGTGACTTCAGGGCGGGCTTCGCCGGGCATTTTCCATCATTGGGAGACGGACTGTGGTGCGGACAAGGCGCAGCGTTTGGAGTTTTGAACCAGGATGGTCGTCCGAGCTAATCTGGTACGCCCGCGCGGTCCAGGTCATGCGGGACAACCCTCTCTCCGATCGTACCAGCTGGGCCTTCCTCGCCGCCATGCACGGTTTCGACGAAGGTCTCTGGAACGTTCACGGGATGCCGACCACCCCGCTTCCGCCCCGTGACGACCGGAAGCTCTTCTGGGACCAGTGCCAACATCTGACATGGTTCTTCCTCCCCTGGCACCGCGGCTATCTCGCCGCCTTCGAGGCGATCCTGCGTGACCACATAGTTCGCCTGAAAGGGCCTGCTGACTGGTCGCTGCCGTACTGGAACTACCATGGGGGCGAGGAACGCGCGACCTGGTTGCCACCCGCCTTCGCCGACGAGACCTGGCCGGACGGGGGTCCGAACCCGCTCAAGGTGAGCCGATGGGGTGCCAACGCCGATGATGCGTCGGGTCCGACGGTCGACATAACCCGCGCCGAGCAGCGCACCGCGCTCAGGACGCCGAACTTTGCCTCGGATGACGAACAGGCCGGCGGGGCGCCGGGCTTCGGCGGACCGGTCACCGACTTCATCCAGTACGGCCCGGCCTTCGGCGAAGCCGAGCGCAGCCCTCACGGGCTGGTCCATACCATGATCGGCGGTTTCGTGCGCGATGGATCCGGCCGGCGCGTCGACGGCATCATGTCCGATCCCGAGACCGCCGGCTACGATCCGATCTTCTGGCTTCACCACTGCAACATCGATCGGCTCTGGAGCGTCTGGATGCGCCGCAACGCCGCGCATCTCAATCCCGTCGATCTGCGCTGGACCGAAGGCCCGCTTATCCGCCGGTTCACCATGCCCGCGATCGACGGCAGTGCTTACGAGTTCGTCGCGGGCGCGATGGTCGACAGCACTGTCGACGCGCTCGGCTACGACTACGACGATGTCGCCGATCCCCTCGGCGGCGGGTCGCGCCTCTCGGCGCGGCTGCTGCGTGCCGGCGTCGGCGAGCTTGGAGACATGGCATTGGCGCAGGGCCCGGCGGAACGCATCGGCGAAAGCGGGAGCCTGACCCTAACCGGCCGCCGCGCCGCCGCCACCGTAGCCATTGATCCGATCGAAGGAGAAGCCGTTGCGTCGGGCATTCGCTCCCTGCGCGCCGGGCGTTTGCCGAAGGGCACGGAGCCTGACCGCATCTTCCTCAATCTCGAGGGCATCAAAAGCCGGCGAGATTCCCTCGAGGTCGACGTCTACGTGAACCTTCCCGCCGGGGTGGCGCCTGAAGATCATCCCGAGGCCTATGCCGGCACCCTGTCGTTCTTCGGCGTGCGCAAGGCCAGCCTAGGCAACGCCGAGCATGGGGGGAACGGCGTTACGCAGGTACTCGAAATCACTGAGCTGGTCGACGAACTCGTCATCACCAGCGACCGGCTCGCCCGCCTCGAGGTCGAGCTAGTCGCCAACGACGAGATCGTCGGTGACGAGGTCGTCTCGATTGATCGGGTCAGTGTCTACCGCCAGCGCCCCTAAGCGGCGCGCCTTGGCCGCGGCGCTCCGCGCCGGGCCGTGGCGTTGGCTTTTCCTCGCCTCCGCTCTTGCTTGGACGGCGACGCTGGCGCTCGCCACTCCCGTGCCGCTGTCGGCGCTGTGCGGCGCTGGCTCGCCGGACATCGGCCGCGGGGTCGGCGCCATCACGGCTGGGCTGGCGCTGGTCGACCTTCGGGAGCTCGGCCTTGGCTGGACCATCATGATCGCCGCGATGATGGCGCCGCTGCTCGCCGATCCGATCGTCCATGTTCGGCAACGCAGCCTGCGGCGGCGGCGGCGACGCGGTGTTCTGCTCCTCTGCCTCGGCTACTTCGCGATATGGATGCTCTGCGGCATTCCCTTGCTCGCCCTGGTCGTCGGCGTCCATGCCGCGATGCCCGTCGGCCTTGCACTTCCGGCGGCTCTGGCGGTCATGGCCCTGTGGCTCATCTCGCCGCTGCGCAGGCTCGCCCTACAGCGTTGCCACCGCCGTTATCCGATGCGGCTGAGCGGCCTAGGCGCGGACGTGGACTGCTTCGCCCACGGTCTGCTCACCGGGGCCGCCTGCGCCGGGTCCTGCTGGCCGGTCATGGCCGCCGCGATGCTCGCTCCCCAGCACCATGTCGCGATGGCTCTGGCAGGCGTGCTGCTGTGGCTCGAGCGCCTGCGCCTTCTGCGCCTGCCTGCGTTCGCGATGAGGAGCCCGACTGCGAACGGGCCCGTACGCGACGCACGCGTCGCCCGATTTGATGGTTCACAGATCCCCGCGGCGCGCCTAGCATCGGGTAGACCGACTTGAGGAGGCTTCATGGCCGCTG
>DASVTM010000008.1:0-2012 GCA_036387575.1 Brevundimonas sp. | reverse complement strand
GGCAGGTTGCGATAGACCAGCCGCACCTTGCCGGTGTCGATATAGCGCGCCTTGAAGGCCGGGAAGACGTCCTTGTGCCAGTCGGCGCAGTGCGAGCAGGTGAAGGAGGCGTACTCGACCACCATCACCGGAGCGTCGGCGCGACCCAGAACGCGGTCGTTGGCGGTGACGGGCGGCAACTCGGCTGCCGACGCGACGGACGCGACCGCGAGCGGTGAGGTCGCCAGCATGAGCACGAGGAAGAGGCGTTGGATCAGGTGCATGGTGCTACTTCGCCAGTTCGGCGTCGATGGCCTTGGCGAGATCGGGCAGTTTCGTGCCTTCGTCGCTGCCGGGGGTGATGACGTCGACGCCGTTGACCTTGAATATCGGTGTGCCGTTCACGCCCGCATCGGTAGCGGCCTTGATGCGCTTTTCGAGGGCGGCGATGTTGTCGGGGTTGGTGATGCAGGCGGTGTATTGTTCCTGGCTGAAGCCGAAGGAATTGGCCGTCTTCAGCAGCGAGGCGCTGGGGGACAGCGCGCCCGCGCGCCATTCGTCCTGACTGGCCATCAGCTCGTGCATGACGTCGAAATACTTGTCCGGCCCGGCGCAGCGGGCCAGCAGGATGCCTGCCGTAGCGACCTCGACTGGCGGCGTCGGCAGTTCGCGGAAGATGTAGCGGACCTTGTTGGTGTCGACATACTGCGCCTTGAACGCAGGCCAGGTGTTCTTCTGCCACAGGGCGCAGTGGGGGCAGGTCGGCGAGGCGTATTCGATAACCGTGACCTTGGCGCCCTCGGCCGCGCCCAGAGCCATGTCGCCCTCCGCGGGCTTGCCGGAGCCGCCGCCACAGGCCGCGAGGGCCAGGGCGAGGAGGGCGACGACCGATCCGGTCAGTTTCTGCGTCAGCGTCATGATGCGGTTCTTTCAGGATCGGTTCTGGTCAAATCAGTTCTTGGCTAGGGCGGCGTCGATCTTGCCGGACAGGCCGGCGAGGCTGGAGTCGGCGACTTTCTCGCCGTTGACCATGAAGGTCGGCGTTCCCTGGACCCCGGCGTCGAGACCGGCCTGAACCCGCTTTTCAAGCGCAGCGGAAGCCTTCTCGTCGGTCACGCAGGCGGTGAACTGGGCTTCCGACATGCCTGCGCCCTGAGCGATGCGCAGCAGGACGGTGCGCGGTGGTGTGCCGCCGAAGATCTCGTTCTGGCTGGCCATGATCTCATGCAGGACGTCGAAATACTTGTCCGGCCCGGCGCAGCGCGCGACGAGGAAGCCCGCCGCAGCGACCGGCACCGGCGCGGTTGGGAACTCGCGGAAGACGTAGCGGATCTTGTTGGTGTCGACGTATTTCGCCTTGAACGCGGGCCAGACCTCGGCTTGCCAGGCGGCGCAGTGTCCGCAGGTCACCGAGGCGTATTCGACCACCGTCACCTTGGCACCGTCGGGCAGGCCGAGGCCCATGTCGCCCTCGGCCGATGCGATCTTGTCGCCGCCGCATGCGGACAGGGAGACCATGGCGGTCAGGGCGGCGCCGGTGAGGGCGGCCCGGCGGCTCATGGCGCCGAATGTAAAAGGCTTGGTCGCACGCATGGTGTCTTCCTGGAGGTAAAAACAGGCGATGATCGCGCGGTTCCCCACAGAGGCGCGCATCAGGTTTGTCGAGAACAGGTGCGGCGAAGATGGGGCCGCGACTGTTGCTATCCCAATCAGGGCAGGACAGCCAAGCGGTCAAGACCCGATTGGATCGTGAGGGCCGAAACCGGTCGTGGCTGAGGTCGTTGAGGTGGAAAGCAGTCACTGGCTTAACCCTTGACCCTATAGCAGCTATAGGGTGCAGAAGTGGCTGCGGACAGCTCCGTCCTCCCGATCTGCCAGAAACGTTCCGGATCGTACCCGGCTTCGTTGATCTGCCTGCGGGCATAATTTCACATTTTCCAAGGAGGCTTCGTGCCTTTCGCGTTTCGCCTGCGTCTGAAAACTTCGGTGTCGATCCTCGCCGCCCTCACCGCCTTGATCTTCGCTCCCGCTGC
>DASVTM010000007.1:0-2150 GCA_036387575.1 Brevundimonas sp. | reverse complement strand
ATTCTGGATCGCAGGCGGCAAGGCCAAGGACGGGGGCATCGACGACCTGACCGACCTGTTCGGACGGGTGACCAAGGCCTATCTGATCGGCGAGGCGGCCGAGGCGTTCGCCGCAACGCTGGGCGACACCCCACACATCATCTCGAAGACGATGGAGGCCGCCGTGGCCGCCGCCGCCGAGGACGCAGCAGCCGCTGGAGGCGAGCAGATCGTGCTGTTGTCGCCGGCCTGCGCGTCGTTCGATCAATATCCCGACTTCGAGGCACGGGGAGAAGCGTTCCGTGCGGCGGTTCTTAACCTCGGAGCTACCCCTTCGGTTCATGGTTAGCGAACGATGACCAGCCCCAGCTACAGCCCCGCATTCTCGCGCAACGACCAGAGCCCGATCGCCCAGTGGTTCTGGACGGTGGATCGCGGCCTGCTGGGTGCGGCGTTGATCCTGATGTCGATGGGCGTGGCGCTGAGCTTCGCCTCGTCGCCCGCCGCCATCCTGGCAGACGAGTCGATCACCGACCCGTTCCACTATGCCTGGCGGATGATCGTCTGGGCCCTGGGCGGCGTGGGGCTGATGCTGACGGTCTCGTTGTTCTCGCCCAAAGGGGTGCGCCGTCTGGCCGTGATCGGGCTGCTGGGCGCCATCGTCGTCATGGCCGCCCTGCCGTTCATCGGCGACGAGGTGAAGGGCGCGGCGCGCTGGATCAACCTCGGCCCGTTCAGCCTGCAACCGTCCGAGTTCGTCAAACCCTGCCTGATCGTCTTCGCCTCATGGATGTTCGCCGAGGGGCAGAAGGGTCAAGGCGTCCCCGGCGTTAGCATCGCGTTCGGCTTCTGGGCGCTGGTCGTCGGCCTGCTGCTGATCCAGCCCGACATTGGCCAGACCCTTCTGATCACCACCACCTTCATGGCCGTCTTCTTCATGGCCGGGGTTCCGCTGAAGTGGGTCGCCGTGTTGGCCGCTGCGGCCTGTGGAGGCGTGGTGTCGCTGTATTTCATGTTCGGTCACATGCGCGACCGCCTGAGCCGGTTCACCAATCCCGAGACCACCGACACCCACCAGATCGACCGCGCATCCGACGCCATCCGCGCCGGCGGGCTGTTCGGGCGCGGCGTCGGCGAGGGCGTGATGAAACGCCACGTGCCAGACCTGCACACCGACTTCATCTATTCGGTCGCGGCGGAAGAGTTCGGTCTGGTGCTGAGCCTGACGATCATCGGCCTGTACGCCTTCATCGTCATTCGGGGCATGCGCCGGGCGATGAAGCTGAACGATCCGTTCGAGCAGACGGCGGCGGCGGGGTTGTTCATCCTGATCGGGCTGCAGGCCTGCATCAACGTGGCGGTGAACCTGAACCTGATCCCGACCAAGGGGATGACGCTGCCCTTCATCAGCTATGGCGGCTCGTCGATGCTGGCCATGGGGTTGACCATGGGTCTGGCGCTGGCCTTGACCCGTCGCCGTCCGGGCGCCTACGAGCCGGGCGCCAGCCTGTCGCGTCCGCGTCGGCGCATCCTGCCTTAGAGGTTCCATGTCCAAGGCCAAATCCTCCAAGGTCTGCGTCGTCGCCGCCGGGGGCACCGGCGGACATATGTTCCCGGCCGAGGCGTTGTCACGCGAGATGGCGGCGCGAGGCTGGCGCGTGGTGCTGGCGACGGATCATCGCGGCGAGCAGTATGCGGCGAACTTCCCGGCCGAGGAAAAACTCTATCTCGACACCGCGACCGGCTCTGGACCCATCGCTCTGCTGAAAGCGGGCGTGGCAATCACCAGAGGTGTTCTGCAGGCGCAGGCGGCGTTCAAACGACTGGACGCCGGCGTGGTCGTCGGGTTTGGCGGGTATCCCTCGGCCCCGGCGCTCGTGGCGGCGTTGACGCAGGGACTGCCGACGGTGATTCACGAACAGAATGCCGTGCTGGGCCGCACCAACCGTCTGCTGGCCTCGCGAGTGAAAGCCGTGGCTTCGTCGTTTCCGACGCTGGCGCGGGCTCCGGCAGGGCTGAATGCTCGGGTCGTCGGCAGTCCGGTGCGGGCTGAAATCCGCGCGCTGTTCGACCGGGCCTACGTCGCTCCGGTCGAGGGCGGGCCGATACAGGTGCTGGTGACCGGCGGCAGTCAGGGTGCGCGCATTCTGTCGGAAACCACGCCCAGGTCG
>DASVTM010000006.1:0-3666 GCA_036387575.1 Brevundimonas sp. | reverse complement strand
CTCGACGCTCGACAGGATCAGCAGCCGCCCGACCGGCGACATCATCGCGGCCGCCGCGCCCTGCAGAATACGGGCGCCGACGAAGGCGGGCCGGGTGGTGGCTGCCGCGCAGATCAGCGAGGCGACCGTGAACAGGGCGATGGCGGCGATGAACATCCGCCGTCCGCCGAACCGGTCGGCAGCCCAGCCGCTAGCGGGAATGAACGCCGCCAGCGCCACGGCATATCCGGTGACGCCGAGCCCGAGGTCGCTCGGCCGAACCGCGAACGAGCGTGCCAGAGCGGGTAGGGCCGTCACGATGATCGTGGCGTCCAGCATCTCCATGAACAGCGCGCCGGCCACCACGAGGGCGGCCAGCCGCGCCGCTATTGGCAGGCCGCCGGGTGTACTCCCGGCGGCTGTCATTCAGGTCGCAACGTGATGGACCTTCTTGCCGGGCGAGTAGATGTCCATGATGTTCCAGTGGCCATTGGTCGGAACCGGCGCGTTTTCCATGACCACGTCAAGGACCGTCGGGCGACCCGATGCGATAGCGGCCTCCAGCGCCGGCTTGAACTCGTCCGCCGCATTGATGCGAACGGCATCGACGCCGTACGCCCGGGCGATCACCGAATAATCGGTCGAGTAGGGCTTGCCGTCCTTCTCGAAGATGGTGCCGATGGTCGTGCCGAAGTGGGCCTTCTGCAGGCCCGCGATGGTGCCGTAGGCGCCGTTGTTCATGACGATCCAGATGACCGCGATGTTCTCCTCATAGGCAGTCGCCAGCATCGAGGGGTTCTGGCCGAAACCGCCGTCGCCGACCAGCGACACGACCACCCGATCAGGACAGGCCAGCTTGGCGCCCAGCGCTGCGGGGGCGCCGAAGCCCATGGTCGCGAAGCCACCCGGGGTCAGGATCGAGCCGGGGGTGTAGATGTCGAACTGCTGGCCGACGCCGTTCTTGTTCCAGCCGACGTCGGTGGTGATGATCGCGTCACGCGGCAGGACGGCGCGAGCATCGGCGAGGATGCGTTCGGGGCGCATGGGGAACTGGTCGCTGGCCTGAGCCTCAGCATTGGAGGCCTTGAAGGTCTTGCGGTTATCGATGATCGCGGCTCGCACGGCATCGTCCTTGCGGCCTTCAGGATAGAGGCGACGGGCAACGCGATTGATCACTTGCAGGGCCGACTTGAGGTCCGCGACCGCGCCGATCTCGACCGGGTAGTTGCGACCGATTTCGTTGGGGTCAATGTCGATCTGGAGCAGTTTCGAGGTCGGGATGTTGAAGGTGTAATCCGGCTCCCAGGAACTGCAGTCGGCTTCCTTGAACGAGGTGCCGAGGCCCATGACGTAGTCGGCGTTGCGGCAGCTCTCGTTGATGAACTTGGTGCCCCAGAAGCCTGTCATCCCCAACGTCATTGGATGGTCATCGGGCAGGGCGCCCTTGCCCATCAGCGAGTGGGCGACGGGTATGCTCAAGTGATCGGCGAACGCGGCGAGTTCCTCCGAGGCTTGGGAAATCAGGACGCCGCCCCCCACGTACAGGACAGGCCGGGTCGCCTCGGCCATGGCCACAACCATCCGTTCGGCGGTTTCCTCGTCCAGCGTGGGCTTAATCACGGTGCGGGTGTGGGGCTTGCGCTTGTCGAACAGCTCGGTGTCGATCTCCATCGAGAAGATGTCCATCGGCACCGAGATCAACACGGGTCCCGGTCGCCCGGTCTCAGCCAACTGGAACGCCTTGGCGAGGATTTCGGGGAACAGGTCCGGACGCTCGACCCGCCAGACGCGCTTGCAGAATGGGCGGTAGATCTCCGACTGGGAGGCGTCGGCGTGGAGGTTCACCTCCTGGTGCGGGTGCTTGCCGTAATAATGGCTCGGCACGTCGCCGGCGATGACAACCATCGGGATAGAGTCGAGCGCAGCATTCGCGACACCGGTGGCGGCATTGGTCAGGCCCGGACCGAGGTGGCTGAGCAGGACAGATGTCTTGCGACCCGCACGGGCATAGCCGTCCGCCATGTGGGCCGCGATCTGCTCGTGCCGCACATTGACGAATTTGACGCTGCTGCCTTCGAGCGCCGTCAGCACGGCGATGTTGGTGTGGCCGCACAGGCCGAACAGATGCTCGACGCCGCGTTCCTCAAGAAAGCGGACCAGCTGATGTGAAATGAGAGCCTTCATGGCGTGTCCTCTGACTTTGTCGGGGTGGCGGCCAGGGAAGGGCGGACATCGTCGAGACGTCGCCCTTCGGGGCCGGAATAGGTGAAGGGAATTTCCTTGGGCATCGGACCCATGTTCCGACGGCCCTGCTGCTTCTGTTCCCAAGCGTGGGCGAGGATGCCGACCGAGCGGGACAGGATGAACAGGCCGCGACCGAGCTCTGGCGCGAAGCCGAGTTCGGCGAAGATCACGGCGGTCGCGCCGTCGATGTTCATCGGGATCGACTTGCCCGTCCGGCGCTTGATGCCCGCCTCGACGGCCCAGCCGATCGGCACATATTCGCCGGTGACGATGCCCTCGGCTGCTGCGGCCTCGACGAGAGCGAGCAGCGGTTTGGCGCGGGGGTCGACCGGGTGGAAGCGGTGTCCAAAGCCGGCGATGATCTTGCCGTAGACGGCGTTGTAGCGATCGAGCGCCGCGTCTACGGCGGCGTCCATCTCCAGCCCGCCCGCAAGTTCCTCGCGGACCATGGCGTACAGTTCCATGCACTGCTGACCGGCTCCACCGTGCGAGTCCCCCAGCACGTTGGAGGCCGAGGCCATGGCGGTGTTCAGGTCGACGCCACAGGTCACGGCCATACGGGCGATTGCGATGGAGGGCGCGTGCGGGCCGTGATCAACGGACGCCACCAGTGCGGCCTCCAGCAGTTTGCCCTGACCCTCGGTCGGTACGTCGCCGCGCAGCAGCAGCCACATCATGTCCGGGAAGGACAGGCGGCCGATCAGGTCCTGAACTGGGTAACCCCGGAACTCGATGACGCCGGGCCGCATCTGGATGATGTCGGTCCGCCACCAATCAGACGCTGCTTGAACCTGCTCTTCGGGAGTTTTTCCGGTCATACGACGGCGGCCTCGTGCAGGGCTGCGATCTCACCGGCCGAATAGCCGAGTTGATCCAGAATGGTGTCGGTGTGCTGACCCAGCGTCGGGGGCGGGCTGGTCAGGGTGATGTCGCGGTCACGCATCCGGTAGCCGCCAAGGGCCACCGACAGTGGTCGGTCCAGGGCCTCAACGTGGTCGAACGTATGGATCAGGCCGCGATGCTTCGTCTGTGGCAGATCGAGCGCTTGCGGCACGGTCAGCACCCGGCCAGCCGGAACGCCTGCGGCATTGAACACGGGCTCCCACTCTGCAGCGGATCGCGCGGCGAGTCCGGCCTCGACTTCGACCGTCAGGGCCGCGCGATTACGTTTGCGCGCATCACGTTTGGCGAACCGCTCGTCGGCCAGCAGGTCTTCGCGATTGATCAGGCCGCACAGGGCGACGAACTGCTCCTGTTTGTTGGCCGCGATGTTCAGCAGGCCCTCAGCGGTCTTGAAGGCACCCGAGGGGGCAGCGGTGAAGTTGTCGTTGCCGATCGGCATCGGCTCCTGACCTACGATCAGATAGTTGGACACGACCCAGCCCATGGTGGCGATCGTCGAATCCAGCATCGACACGTCGACGAAAGCGCCTTCGCCTGACT
>DASVTM010000005.1:0-2130 GCA_036387575.1 Brevundimonas sp. | reverse complement strand
TCTGGATGCGCGCCTTGAGGTCGTCGACCTTCTTCTTGGCGGCGGCCTTGCGCTGGTCGGTCGCGGAGGTCTGCTGCTGCCGCATGGTCTCCAGAGCGGCCTTGGCCTCCCTGACCCGGGCCTCGTGCCGGGCCTGTTGGGGATCGCGCGCTGCTGGGACGGCCGAGGTCAGGCTGGGGGTCAGACCGGTGATCAGGCTGCTCGTCATGGGCGGGACCGTGTCGTGATTGGCCTAACGAGACGTAAACCGCCGCTTTGCCTGTAAATTGCCGCTCTGTTGGACTATAGGCGCGCGATGAAATTTCTCGATCAGGCCAAGATCTATATTCGTTCCGGAAACGGCGGGGCGGGCTCCGTCTCGTTCCGGCGCGAGAAATTCATCCCCAACGGCGGCCCCGACGGCGGCGACGGCGGCAACGGCGGCTTCGTCTGGATCGAGGCTGTCGAGGGTTTGAACACCCTGATCGACTATCGCTACAAGCAGCATTTCAAAGCCGACACCGGCAATCACGGCCAAGGCCGTCAGATGCACGGCGCCAAGGGCGAGGACGTCGTGCTCAAGGTTCCCGTCGGCACCCAGGTGTTGGGCGAGGACAAGGAAACGGTTGTTCTCGACATGACCGAAGTCGGTCAGATGGAATGCCTGCTGCGCGGCGGTAACGGCGGCTGGGGCAACGTCCGCTTCAAGGGACCGCAAAATCAGGCTCCCCGCCACGCCAATCCGGGTCAGGAAGGCCAGGAGATGTGGATATGGCTGCGGCTGAAGCTGATCGCCGACATCGGTCTGGCGGGCATGCCCAACGCCGGCAAGTCGACCTTCCTCGCCGCTGCCTCGGCTGCGCGGCCCAAGATCGCCGACTATCCGTTCACGACGCTGGCGCCCAACCTCGGCATGGTCGACCTGTCGCCCAGTGAGCGGTTCGTTATAGCCGACATCCCCGGACTGATCGAGGGCGCCTCGGAAGGCGCTGGTCTCGGCGTGCGGTTCCTCGGTCACGTCGAGCGTTCGGCCTCGTTGATCCACCTGATCGACGGCACGCAGGACAACGTCGCCGAGGCCTACCGGATCATCCGCGGCGAGCTGGACGCCTATGGCGAGGGCCTCGCCGACAAGGCCGAGATCCTCGCGCTGAACAAGATCGACGCCCTCACGCCGGAGGTCCGCGAACAAAAGGCCGCCGAGCTGGAGGCCGTCGCCGGCCGCCGGCCCATGCTGGTCTCCGGCGTGTCCGGTGAGGGCGTGCCCGAGCTGCTGCGCGCAGCCTGGGCCGAGGTCCGCCGGAACCGCGGCGAGATCGACGAGGATGGCGACGAGCGCGTTCAACTGACCGAAGCCTGGAAGCCTTGATCGCACGCGTCTGACGGAACCCGTGACCCTCCCGCTCGCTGAGGCGAAACAGGAGAGCGGTCATGAGCGACAAACAGACAGACGGACGCACTGCGAACGGGGCGACGCCGGGCGGTAAACCCGATGCGTTGACCTCGACGAAGGACGTCAAGGAAAACGGGCGCCGCGAGGCGAAAACGGCGGGTCCGGACGGTCCCGACGGCGGCGAGATCGGCAAGACGTTCAAGAAGACCGGCGGCTGATCTTTCGCGACACCGGCGTGGCGGCGTGTTAGCGCACCCCTGACCATAAGCCTGTCAGAGCGCCGTCCGCCTTGTCCTTCTTCCACGCCGGTCCTGCGCCAAAGACGCTGGGTCCCCGTCACGGGGCGCTCAGGGACGGGCTGAGCCTGTCGCCCGGTATGCGGGTCGGACTGTTCGGCGGCTCCTTCAATCCCGCCCACGATGGCCACGCCCACGTCGCCGAGACGGCGTTGAGCCGCCTGGGTCTGGACCGGGTCGTCTGGCTTGTCTCGCCGCAAAATCCGCTGAAGGGGCGTCAAGAAACTGCGCCGCTCGAAGGCCGCATCGCCTCGGCCCGGACCTTCGCCAAGGGACCGGGTATGATCGTCTCGGATTTCGAGACCCGCATCGGCACGGCCTGGACCATCGATACCTTGAGGGCGCTGAAGGCGCGGCATCCGGGTGTGCATTTCGTCTGGCTGATGGGCTCAGACAATCTGGCCAGCTTCCATCGCTGGAGGGGATGGACCGACATCATGCGGATGATGCCTGTGGCGGTGA
>DASVTM010000004.1:0-7822 GCA_036387575.1 Brevundimonas sp. | reverse complement strand
CATGGCTGCGTAGGAGGGGTAGCCCTCATCGGCAAGCAGGAAGACCTTCGGCTCGATGTCGCCGGCCTGTTCGATCACATAGGGATCAGAGGTTAGGAGGCCCTGCTGCACCGCCAGTTCGTCCTCAAGGAAGGGCGTGGGACCGAAGGTGTATTTGCGGACCTGCTCATCGGTGAAGCCATACTTGGTCTTCAGCCAGACCCAGAACCCGGTGATCGAGGCGTCGGCCAGCAGGAACGGGCGGTCCTTCAGGTCTGCGATGGCTTTCAGGTCGGGATCGGGGTGGGCGATCAGGACCTGCGGATCCTTCTGGAAGAAGGCGGCGACGGCCTTCACCGGAGCGTTCTCGGCGACCAAATTGAAGGGAATGAAGGAGTTGGAGCCCATGCCCAACTCGACCGCACCGGAAGCCAGAAGTTGGGGCATGTTAACGTTGGGACCGCCCTGGATGATCTGGACGTTCAGGCCGCGCTTCTCATAAGCCCCGGACGCTAGCGCCTGATAGAAGCCGCCATGTTCGGCCTGGGCGTGCCAATCGGTCGCGAAGCGGATGCGCACCCGGCCCTGATCGTCGACGGGGGCCTCGGAGCGGAAGCAGGATGTGAGACCGGTCAGCGCAGCGGTTGCAGCCGCAATCGCACCACCCGCAAGGACGATACGGCGGCTGGCGTTTGGGGGGCGATTCTGGTCCCGCGACATGGCGCGCAGGCTAGAGGGCGGGCGCGGCGAAGGAAAGGCGCGCGGGCGCTCCGGTGCAGAATTGAGCGAGGGGACGAACGCGCCGGCGAACCGTCGCTTTCGTCCCCTCACCAAGTCCGGGTTGGACTTGGCCATTGAGGTTCAGGGCCCTGGCGTCATCACCTGCGAGGCAAGCCCCGGAGATGGTCCGCTGTATCCTGTCGGCTCCTGTCCGAAGTCGTGTCGCGGGGTCTCTAAACCACGCGTCGTGCCTCGATCCCGACCCGGTTCCCTTTTCAGACTTTCCCGCCGAAGCGGTTCCGTCTGTCAGAGCCTGTGTCCTGCCGTCCTGTCTCGCTTCGTCGCCCGAGAGCGCCGATGGAAGACCGTCTGGTCAGAAAGCCGGACCGACCCGCTTTGAAGTCCCGGTTCTCACCGGATTTCCGCGCTGCCGTGTCCCTCGGCCTGATCAAGCTCGCTCTGAAACGGGTCGACGACAAGCGCTCAGATTGGGAGCCTGTGCAGATGTTCGCGCCCGCTGGTGGACAAGCCTGTTAACTTCTGTGAACGGATCGAAATCCATCCGGAGTATCAGCGGTTTGTGTTTTCCACAGAAACACCATCGGCGACGATCTTGTCGGATATCCAGTCCCGGATCGCGCTTTGCACCAATGCAGCGGTGGGAGCGCCGAAATGCTGGAAGCCATGCGGGGCGGTCGGCACGTCAAGCAGGGCCGCCGTGTTGTGGCGTCCCCAGGCTTCGGCCATGAGGATGCTGTCGTCGCGCAAAGGGTCGGCCTCACCCATCACGAACAGGGCAGGCGGCAGACTGCCAAGATCGGCGTAGAGCGGGGACAGGTCGGGGTGACGACGGCCCGCCTCGTCCAGCCCCGGCGTCAGAAGGCCAAGGTCGCGGGTCAGGTTGGGGCCGTCGAACAGAAGGGCTTCACGACCAGCGGCTCGGACCGAGGGGGTTCCGGACAGGTCGAACACGCCCTGAACGAAGATGCAGGCCGGCAGGCGGCTTGCGCCTTCGTCGCGCAGTTTCAGAAGGGCGAGCGCGGCCAGGTGGGCGCCCGCGGACTCTCCGATCAGAAAGACATCGTCGACGCCAAACTGCGTCCGGCCCTCGTCCAGAGCCCAGCGCAGGGCGGCGACGCAATCCTCGACAGCATCGGGCACCCAGATCTGGCGGGCCTCGTCCAGCAAGCGATAATCGACGGAGGCGACCGCAAAACCGGCTTCGGCGAAATGACCGGTCAGGGGATCGTTGAGCGCGGCGCTGCCGATGACCCACCCGCCGCCGTGGAAGTCGACGATGAGGGCGCGAGGAGGGGTCGAGGGTTGAAGAATGCGGAGCGGGATCGGCTGTGTCGCAGGGCCGATGCTCGTCGAGGAGACAGTGACGCCCCGGCGCTTGAGGGAGGCGGCGCTGAGACGGCCTGCGGCGCGCGCGGCGATCGGGTTCAGGCGCACACCGAGCTGTAGCCTCCAGCCTCCGAGCTTCAGCCGAGGGGCGATCGCCATGACCGCGTTCGTCCGCCGGGCCGCGCGGGTTTGCGCGAGCGTCAGAGGCAGGGTGCGAACGGTCAGGGCCATGGCGGAGTCTAGCGCGTCGGGTTGGTCACGTCAGGCCGGTCACGTCAGGCGGGTGAGCCTGTGAGCGCCTCACGCTTCTCTTCCAGTCCGAGCCATTCTTCTTCCGCAGCGGCGAGTTTGGCCTGTGCGGCTTCGAGGGCCTTCATGGTGGAGGCGAAACCGGCAGGGTCTCGGGAGTAGAAGTTGACGTCGTCGAGTCGCTTCTGGTGTCCCTTTATGGTGTCCGGCAGCTCGTGGATCATGGCGTCCAGCTCCTTGAGCCGGTGCGAGTCCTTGAAGGACATCTTGCCCTTGGCGACCGTGGGCGTCGGGGTGACGGGGGCAGGCTCTACCTTGGTGGCGGCCTGGCTGCTGCCGGCGGCGATGGGTTTGAGGAAGCCGGGGTTCTGACGGATGAAATCACTCCAGCCGTCGGGGGTCTCGACGATGTCGCCGCGACCGTTCATGCCAATGGTCGAGGTGGCGAGGCGGTCGACGAAGTCGCGGTCGTGGCTGACCAGGATCAGGGTGCCGTCATATTGCTCGAGCAGCTCTTCGAGCTTGTCGAGCGTGTCCATGTCGAGGTCGTTGGTCGGCTCATCGAGCACCAGCATGTTGGCGGGCTTGGCGAGCGCGATGGCCAGCAGCAGGCGGTTACGCTCGCCGCCCGACAGCGTCGAGATCGGCTGGCGCAGCTGGGCGTCGGTGAACAGGAAGTCCTTGGCGTAGGCGGCGACGTGCTTGGAGATGCCGCGCACGATGATGGAGTCGCCGCCGCCGGGCGTCAGGGCGTCCCACAGGGTCATGTCGGACTTCAGGCCTTCACGGGACTGGTCGAGGTAGACCGTCTCGAGGCTGGCGCCGAGTTTGACCGTGCCGTCGGTTGGAGCCAGCTCGCCGAGCATGATCTTGACCAGCGTGGTCTTGCCGGCGCCGTTCGGGCCGACGATGGCGAGCCGGTCGCCACGGATGATGCGGCTGGTGAAGGGCTTGATGACGACACGGTCGCCGAAGGATTTGGTGACGCCCTTGAGGTCGGCCACCAGCTTGCCCGAAGTGCCGCCGGAATCGACGCCGAGCTGCATTTCGCGCGGGCGATCCTTGGCCTGTTCGGAACGCTCGGCGCGCAGGGCGTCCAGAGAGCGTGCGCGGCCTTCGTTACGGCTGCGGCGAGCGGTGATCGAGCTGTAGAAGGTCGCGGTTTCGCGCTCGATGGTTTTGGTCAGCTTCTGGAAGGCCAGAGCCTCTTCTTCCATCTGCTTGGTGGACCATTCGTCGAAAGCGTCGAAACCCTTGTTCAGGGTGCGGACCTTGCGGCCTTCCAGCCAGTGGCAGGACTGGGTGACGCGGTTCAGGAAGGCGCGATCGTGGGAGACGATCAGGGCGGCGCAGCGCGCGGCGATGATCTCTTTTTCCAGCAGCTCGATCGCCAGAATGTCCATGTGGTTGGTGGGCTCGTCTAGCAGGAGCAGGTCGGGCTCCTCGGCAAAAGCCTTGGCGAGTGCGGCGCGACGGGTCTCACCACCGGATAAACCCTTGGTGGATTTGCTCGGGTCCATGCCGAAGGTCTCGAGCCAGGCCTCGGCTGTCCAGGACTCGGCGTCGTTGGATGTGGCGTAGTCCAGCAGGGTGTCGCCGGCGATGATCGGCTCTTGAGGCACATAGGCGAACTTGACCGCGCCCTGGACGGAGCGCGTGCCCGAGTCAGGCTCGATCAGGCCCATCACGACCTTCATCAGGGTGGACTTGCCGGCGCCGTTGCGGCCGACGAGGCAAGAGCGGGTGCGGGGTTCGATCGCAAGGTCGACGCCATCGAACAGAGGACGCGCTCCGTCCTGCAGACGAACGTCATTGAGGGCGACTAGGGGGGGTCTGGGAGCCATGGCCGGCCGTATATAGGGAGCGACGGCCTGTTGCCATCCACATGCTGCGACTGCGAAGACATTTTGATTTGTACCGCCCGGACGGTATGAGCCGCTAATGAGTATCCAAGGCCGTCTTCGCGCACCCGAGACGCGTGCTGTTATCATCGAAAAAGCCTCAGAGGTCGCATATGACGTGCGGACGATTGGCTGTATTCCGGACCGAACGGCCGAGCAGGCCACCGGCTACAAAAAGACTGCGGCGTGAGCCCGCTGACGTGGGCGGCGCTGGGCGGGGCGATCGCGCTGGAAGTGGTGGGGACGACACTGCTGCAGCAGAGCCAGCAGTTCACCCGACTGTGGCCGACGGTGGGAATGGCGCTTTGCTATGGCGTGGCGTTCTATCTGTTGTCGGTCGCCCTGAAGCAGATGCCGGTCGGTATCGCCTATGCGATCTGGAGCGGGCTTGGGGTGGTGGCGATCTCGGTGATCGGGCTGGTGCTGTTTCGCCAGAAGCTGGACTTGCCGGCCATCATCGGTCTGACGATGATCGTCGGCGGGGTGATCGTCATCAACCTGTTCTCGAAGACGACAGGGCACTGATCGGTCGCGACATCGCCCGGATCGCGGCGTAAGAGGCGCGCCATGAAGCCCTTTTGGCAAACCAAGCGCCTGGAACAGATGACCCGCGAGGAGTGGGAAAGCCTGTGTGACGGGTGCGGACAATGTTGCCTGATCCGGTTCGAGGACGAGGATTCAGGCCAGGTGTTCGCGACGAGCGTCCACTGCCGCCTGTTCGACAGCCAGAAATGCACCTGCATCGACTATGCGAACCGTAAGGCGCATGTGCCGGATTGCATCAAGCTGACGCCGTGGAATATCGATGCGCTGCAGTGGATGCCGAAGTCGTGCGCCTATCGCCGGATCAACGAGGGACGTGATCTGGCGGACTGGCATCCGCTGATCTCCGGCGATCCCGAGAGCGTGCATCAGGCCGGCGTTTCAGTGCGGGGTCAGACGATCTCGGAGCTCGACCTGGCCGATCCTGAGGATGCTGTGGATTTCGCAGCGCCCGAATGGGACGTCGAGCGAGGCCGATAGGCCGCCATACCTACGCCCGATCCGGTGAACGCCCGGGATTGGCGGCGCCAATGCCAGAGCGGGCCCGGGTTTGCGCTTTTCTCGACCTGCTGAACCCGCCTGAGGTCGCTGGTCCTCTATAGTCTGGGCATGGACGGAAAAAGGGACGCGGCGGGGCGGGACACGCTGGATGTCGCGATGCTGATTCAGGACCTGAACCGACGAATAGCCGAGGCGGCGGAGGGGCCGCTTGACGGGATGGAACGCACGGCCAAGGCCGTGGGCGTGATCGTCAAGGCGGTCCAGTCCGTAATCGAGCTCGGTGGCGGCGACGAGACAGGAAATTTGGATGAAGGACTCGACGCCGAAGCCGAGCAGCATCTTCGAGACCAATTCCTGGGCCGTCTGGATGCTATTGCAGCCGCGCTCGAGCTGGAAGGCGTACGCCGATGTCCCGCGTGCGGCCGATTTGAGCCGGATCGAGCGGGACTGGAAAAGCTGGCGCGGTCCGGCGCAGAAGGCGCCGAGGGATGACTGGACGACGTGGCTGCTTCTGGGCGGGCGCGGAGCCGGCAAGACGCGGGCGGGCGCCGAGTGGCTGACGCGGAGGGCCGTGAAGGGCGCGCGGCTGGCCCTGATCGGACCGACCTTGCACGATGTGCGTGAGGTGATGATCGAGGGGCCGTCGGGGCTGAAGGCCGTGGCGGCGCCGGGCGATCGACCCACCTATCAGTCCAGCCGCCGGTTGCTGGAATGGCCCAGCGGGGCCCGGGCTTTCGCCTTTTCGGCGGAGGATCCGGAGAGTTTGCGCGGGCCCCAGTTTCACGGGGCCTGGGCGGATGAGTTCTGCGCCTGGCGAAAGCCGGGGGAGGTTCTGGCGATGTTGCGGCTGGGGCTGAGGCTGGGAGACGATCCCCGGCTGATGGTGACGACGACGCCGAGACCTCTGCCTGCGTTGAAGACGCTGATCGCAGAGCCGGGGACGATCCTGACGCGGGCGCCGACGGCGGCCAATGCGATCAACCTGTCAGCGGGTTTCCTCACCGGGCTCAATCGTCTTTACGGCAAGACCCGGCTGGAGGCGCAGGAGGTCGAGGGGCTGATCCTCGATGACGCCGGCGGGCTGTGGTCGCTGGCGATTTTGAACGGGTGCCGGAGGGCGGCGCCTGAACGTTTCGACAGGGTCGTCGTCGGTGTCGATCCGCCAGCGACCTCACATGGCGACGCCTGTGGGATCGTAGTGGCGGGGAGACTGGGCGACGACGCCTATGTGCTGGCGGACCTGAGCGTGAAGAACGCCTCGCCGCTGAAATGGGCCGAGGCGGTGTCGGAGGCCGCACGAAGGTTCCGGGCCGACCGGGTAATCGTCGAGACCAATCAGGGCGGCGAGATGGTCGGCCAGATGCTGAAGTTCGCAGGGTGCGGGTCGCCGGTGACGCCGGTGTTCGCGCGGGTGGGCGTGCTGACGCAGGCGTTGGCGCCCGGCGTCACGGGTCGCTGGGATGAGGCCAACGCCGTGGTGGTGCGGGTTGAGGGAGGTGCCCCTGCCAGCCTTGGAGAGACGGTGGTTCTGGGGGGAGGGAATGCTCTCGCGATTCAGGTCGTGGGCGGCTGGGAAATCGTGCAGTTTCGAACCGCGACCTTGGTAGGCGATGGCGTCTGGAGGCTGACCGGGCTGTTGCGGGCGCAGCAGGGCACGGATGCCGAGATGGCCGTGGGGGCCGCCGTCGGTAGCCTCGTGGTGTTTCTCGACGACACCTTGGGCAGG
The DNA here is from genome assembly GCA_036387575.1 of Brevundimonas sp. Classification (GTDB taxonomy): domain Bacteria; phylum Pseudomonadota; class Alphaproteobacteria; order Caulobacterales; family Caulobacteraceae; genus Brevundimonas. Next base: position 856 of record DASVTM010000004.1, on the reverse strand, counting down.
GCGTCGGTTTCGTCGAGCGAGGTCGGGTTGCCCCTGATCTGGCGGGCTGGACCAGCGGGTGGTCCAGCCGGTGGCCCATCGGTCTCCGAACGGTTGGTTACATTGCGCGGATTGCATCACAGGCCGTGGAGCCCTGCGCATGTTCGCGTTCGGCAGAACGCGACAGGTCTGGGCATCGATTGGATCGCCCGGTCCAGACTGGATGGAGACATCTGGGATCGCGAAGTGAGCGCTGATCCGATGCGGTTCAGGGTTCGGGTGCTTGACGGCGCTGTCGTGGTTAGAATTTGGGAGGTCGAGGGGCTTGGCGCCGCCTATGCGACGAGCGCCATGGCGAGCGACTTTCCGGGCGGCTTTGGGCCCGATATGCGGATCGGCGTGGCTCAGGACAGCGTGATTTTCGGCTGGGGCAGCGAGGCCATCGTCAAGGTTCCGGCTTGAAAGCCATTGCTTTGACGCAGCCATGCCTTAACTGACGGCATTCAAACGGCGGTTCAGGCGCGAGGTGCGTCGGGCAGCTTTCTGGCGGAGCATGATCAGACGTGGCGGGCGATCCCTACAAGGAACTAGGCGTTTCGAGGGGCGCGAGCGCGGATGAGATCAAGAAGGCCTTCCGCAAGCTGGCCAAGGAATTGCACCCTGACAAAAATCCCGGCGACAAGGCCGCCGAGGAACGTTTCAAGCGGCTGACGGGCGCGTTCGATGTGATCGGCGACGCCGAGAAGCGCGAGAAATTCGATCAAGGGCAAATCGACGCCGACGGTCGCGAGCAATATGCTGGATTCGGGGGACCTCGGGGCGGCGCTACCCCCGGCGCTGGCGGCGGCATTGGCGGTTTTGGCCAGGAAGGCGGCCC
>DASVTM010000003.1:0-4298 GCA_036387575.1 Brevundimonas sp. | reverse complement strand
GCGCGACCATTGGCACGCTTTTCACCATCGCCAAGCGTGGCGAGTTGATCGGCTCTGACGAGATGGGCAACCGGTATTACCAGAGCCGCGACAACATCAGCTACGACGGCCGCAAACGCCGCTGGGTGGTGTACGAAGGTTATGCCGAGGCGTCCAAGGTCTCCCCCGATTGGTATGGTTGGCTCCACTACACCTTTGCCGAGCCACCCACAGTTGAGCCGCTGAAGCGCCGCGCTTGGGAACTGGACCACCTGCCGAACCTGACCGGCACGCCTATGGCGTGGAGGCCGCCCGGCTCGATGGCTGCCGACGGCGTGCGCCCCGCCGCTACTGGCGACTACGAAGCCTGGAAACCGGAATAATGAAACGTGCGCGGCTGGTCGGCGTCACAATCGCCGCACTGGCGTTAGTGGGAGTAGGCGGGGTCGTCGTGGCAGGCGGCCTGCAGGAGGGCCCGCCGCAGGACGCGCGTCCTTCCGACGATCCAATCGCCGACCTTCTGCGCAACCAGACGCCCGTGGAGGCCGCCCCAGCAGGCGTGCCGGCCCCGAATGTGCCGGTTGCGATCGTCCCAAGCGCGCCCGTCGACATGACCACGCCGCCGCAGGAAACGCCTGCCGAAACCGCAGAAGCGAAAGAAGACGCCAAGGTCCCCGCCGAGGAGAAGATCGTCGAGGCTGATACACCCTTGCCGCGCCAACGTCGTCGCGTGGCCATCGTCGAGGCGATCGACAAGATCACGGCCCAACGGATGCGGTTTGAGGTCGTCGTCGGCGGCGCTCCGGTGCGCTTCAACGACAGCCTGACCTTCAGCGCGCGCGCCTGTGAAGTGTCCGCCGAGAATGAGCTTGTGTCTGACGCCATCGCCTATCTGGACATCAGCCTGCAGCCCAAGGGGATGGTTCAGGCGACCGAGCCACGCCAGATCTTCCGCGGCTGGATGTTCGCCTCGACGCCTGGCGTCAGCGGCCTGCAACACCCGATCTATGACGCTTGGGTCGTGGGCTGCAAGGCGTAGAAAACCGCCGCCTCTCCGGACAGAGGCTCGAACATTGAACGAGCGTTGGGTCGTATCGACCGCGCAGCCTTGAGCATGTCGAGATAGCTCGCTTGAGGCGTTTCCACCGCGCCGAACTGGGTCAGATGTTCCGTCAGGAACTGAGCGTCGAGCAATCGCCAGCCACCCCGCTTCAGCCGCGCCACCAGATGCACCAGTGCGACCTTGGAGGCATCGCGCTCGCGGCTGAACATGCTCTCGCCGAAAAAGGCGCCGCCCAGCGTTACTCCGTAAAGTCCGCCGACTAGCCGCTCGTCCTTCCAGCACTCGATGGAATGCGCGTGTCCCATGGCCTGCAGCGCCAGATAGAGCCGACGTATGGGGCCGTTGATCCAGGTGTCTTCGCGACCGGGCGCGGGCGAGGCGCAGGCGTCCAGAACTGCGTCGAACGCGGTCGAAACCCTTACGACGAACGGCTCGGTCCGCACCGTCCGCTTCAACCGCGTCGGGATGTGGAAACCGTCCAGCGGAATGACGCCGCGCTCCTCCGGTTCGACGAGGAAGATGCGCGGGTCATCACGCGCCTCTCCCATCGGAAAGACGCCGGTCGCATAGCATTGGAGGAGTTCGGCCGGGCCGAAGACGTCGCTCATCGTTCACCTCTCCATTCGCGAAGGCGAATGGGGAGGACAGATCGCGCAGCGATCAGGTGGGGGAGACACGGTGTGGGAAGGGAGGAGTAGCTCATTTAAGCTGGCGGCGTAGCCCCCTCCTGACCGCTTTGCGGTCTGTCCTCCCCACCGCCCTTCGGCGATGGAGAGGTGACTCTTTCAGGCTTTCGCGGCCTGACGCGCGGCCCACTTCTCGAGCCAGTGGATGTCATAGTCGCCGCTCAGGATATCGGGCTCCTGAAGCAGTTTCTGGAATAGCGGAATGGTGGTGTCGATGCCGCCGATGACCATCTCGTTCAGGCTGCGCTTGAGGCGAGCGATACATTCCGCCCGGTCCCGACCATGCACGATCAGCTTGCCAATCAGGCTGTCGTAATAGGGCGGAATCGAATAGCCGGCGTAGATGGCGCTATCCAGCCGCACGCCCAGACCGCCCGGGGCGTGGAAGTCGGTGATGGTGCCGGGCGACGGGGTGAAGGTCTCGGCGTTCTCGGCGTTGATCCGAACCTCGATGGCGTGGCCTTCGAAATGGATGTCGTTCTGGGTGAACGACAGGGGCAGGCCTGCGGCGATGCGGATCTGTTCACGCACCAGATCGACGCCGGTGATGGCCTCGGTGACCGGGTGTTCGACCTGCAGGCGGGTGTTCATCTCGATGAAGAAGAACTCGCCGTCTTCCCACAGGAATTCGATCGTGCCGACGCCGAGGTAGCCGATGGCGGCGATGGCCTTGTTGACCGTTTCACCGATAGCTTTGCGACCTTCCGCCGACAGGGCGGGCGAGGGGGCCTCTTCCAGCACCTTCTGGTGGCGACGCTGCAGCGAACAGTCGCGCTCGCCCAAATGGACGACGTTGCCGTGGCTGTCGGCGATGACCTGGATCTCGATGTGGCGCGGCTTCTGGAGATAGCGCTCCATGTAGACGGCGCCGTTGCCGAACGCCGCTTTGGCCTCGGTCTGGGCGGTTTGCACCGCCTCGACCAGATCGTCAGCCGTTAGGGCGACCTTCATGCCGCGTCCGCCGCCGCCGGCCGCCGCCTTTACGATCAGCGGGAAGCCGATGGACTTCGACGCCTCGATCGCGTCCTCGACGGTTTCGACTTCGCCGTCAGAGCCGGGGACGCAAGGGATCCCGGCTGCCAGCACCGTCTTCTTGGCGCTGATCTTGTCGCCCATGACCCGGATATGCTCGGGCTGGGGACCGATGAAGCTCATGCCGTGGGCTTCGACGATCTCGGCGAAACGCGCGTTTTCGGACAGGAAGCCATAGCCCGGGTGGATCGCCTGGGCGCCCGTGATCTCGGCCGCCGCGATGATCGACGGGATGTTCAGATACGACTTCGCCGCCGGAGCGGGGCCGATGCAGACGCTTTCGTCAGCCAGCCGCACCCACATGGCGCCGCGATCCGCCTCGGAGTGCACGGCTACGGTGGAGATGCCCATCTCCTTGCACGCCCGGTGAATACGCAGGGCGATTTCGCCGCGGTTGGCGATCAGGACCTTGGTGAACATGGTCAGGCTCAGTTCTCGAGCAGGACGAGGGGTTCGCCGTATTCGACCGGCTGGGCGTCGCCGACGAGAATTTCGGCGACCACGCCGTCACGCGGGGCCTGGATTGGGTTCATGGTCTTCATCGCCTCGACGATGACGAGCGTCTGGCCCTTCTTGACCGTGTCGCCGATCTTGATGAACGGCGCGGCTTCAGGCGAGGCCTGCAGATAGGCGGTGCCGACCATCGGCGATTTCACGGTCTCGCCGGCCTTGGCGACGATGGTGGCTGGGTCGGAGGGCATTGACACGGGGGCGGCTGCGGCAGGCGCGGCCTGAGGCTGAGCCGCAAACTGGGGTGCGGCTGCGTACTGCATCACTGGCGCGGCGGTGATCTCGCGTGCGACGCGGATGCGCAGTTCGCCACGTTCGACCTCGATCTCGGTCAGGGAGGTGTCGTTGAGGATGTCGGCGAGTTGGCGCACCAGCGCCGCGTCGATCTCAACATCATTGTTCAGTTTGGCGGGGGTCGATTTAGGGTCGGCCATGCGTGTGGAAACCTTCTTCTTATCCTTGGGACGAACGGGTGGCGGCTGCTGCGCGTTCCGCAACGAGCTTCACTGCGGCCCTGACGGCCAGTTCGTAGCTTTGCGAGCCGAAGCCCGCGACGACGCCGGTCGCAACCAGCGAAACATAGGTCTTATGTCGGAAACGCTCGCGCGTCGCCGGATTGGACAGGTGGCATTCGATGATTGGAATGCTCAGCGTCTTTAGCGCGTCCAGCAGGGCCACGGAGGTATGACCATAGCCTGCCGGATTGATGACCAGCGCCGAAGCCTCGGTGCGAGCCTCCTGGATCCAGTCGATCAGGTCGCCTTCGTGGTTGCTCTGGCGGAACACGACCGTGTGGCCTTCAGCCGCCTTCTCGCACAGAGCCTGAACGTCCGCGAGCGTCTCATATCCATAGATATCCGGCTCACGAACCCCGAGGAGGTTGAGATTGGGACCGTTCAGGACGTAGATGACTGGCGTTTCGGGCATTGCCTGCGGTTAGGCTCCGGGGCGTTTCTAACTGGAGGACGCCGATGAATCGGGCGGCCTTTTAACTGACTGACGGCCCGGGTCAAAGCGCCCCGGCGAAA
>DASVTM010000002.1:0-10196 GCA_036387575.1 Brevundimonas sp. | reverse complement strand
TCCTCGCGCACGATCTGCTCGATGCGTTCAAGCACCCGCAGACCCAGCGGGAGCCCGGCGTAGATACCGGCGGCCTCCTGTTTGATCATCCCCGCTCGCAGCATCAGCTTGTGCGAGACGATCTGGGCGTCGGAAGGCGCTTCTTTGAGCGTAGGCATGAAATAGCGCGACAGGCGCATGGCAGAATCCGCTTGGTCAGTTCGACCTGTGCTTTAGCCGGGTGGACGGGGCAAAAGCTAGGCGGTCCCCTCCTTTGGGGAAAGAACCCTTACCCAATCTTCGGCAGCGGCAACCAGCCGGTGAAGATGATCACCATGCCAAAAGCCCAGACGATGGCCGCGACCCAGGTTGTGGTGATGAATTTCTTCTTCAGGTTCGGCGTCTTCGGTGCGCCCCACTGGCCGCCGTCGGTGGGCGGGGCCTGATCCTCCTGCGACATCCCCAGTGGCATCACGGCGAACAGCACCGTCCACCAGATGGTGATGTAGATGGCGAACATGGTGATCGGGCCGATGGGCATCGCGAAGTCCTGAAAGCGTAGAGTCCTGGGAAGGATCGGGCTGAGCCCTACGCCGGTTTGTCGGCCTGAACCAGACTCAGCAGCCTTCCGGGCGGGCCGGAAGACCGACGATGGCGCGCATGTCCCAGGCGTCGTCGCCGGTAGCGGCGTTCCTGACGTCCATCAGGCGCAGTGTGCCGTTGGGCTGGCGACAGACGGTCCAGTGGATCTCTTCGGCGTGGCCCATGTTGGTGAATTTGGACACGACACGGCCGTTCGCGCCGTCGCCGTCGGTCTCCTCAATGGTGAGGCCGTCGGCGGCGCCGTCCTGACCGTTGATGCGGTAGTCGAAGTCGACGGTGACGCCGTCCTCGGTCGGGGCCATCGGCGTGATGAACTCGGCGGCGAAATATTTGCCGATCTCGGCCGGTTCGGTCGGGATGGCGTCGAGGGCGTAAAGGGATTTGACCAGATCGACGTTGGTCTGGAAATCACCGGCAGGCGCTTGCTGGCCTGAGGGCGCGACATATCCTGCCTTGGGCGTGCCGTTGACCGTGACCTTGGTCGATTCGGTCCGGACGCCCTTGCCATCGTCACAGCCGGACAAGGCGGTTGCTGCGATGGCGAGAGTGGCCAAGGCTGGAACCGCGAAGACGGCTAAGGATCGAACGGACATAGGCTGACTTCCCCCGAAGACGGGCTGGACCCGTCGAACATTCCCCGAGGGAACCGGACGCGACATTAGGCCGCGCCCGTCTCACTTCAAGTCTTCTTCGACCTAGAGGCGGAGAATGACCGTCTCGACGATGGGACGGCGATCCCAGATCTGCTGCGAGGCCTTCTTGAGCACGCGCGCCACGGCCTGTTCGACTACGGTGTCGTCCTCACGGGCGTCGCCCTTCAGGCTGTTGATGGCCTGTTCGGCACGCTCGGCCAGATGGTCGAGGGCGTCGCCGAGGGGGCTTTCGTCATCGCCGGGCAGACCGATCCCGCGCACGTCGATGTCCGAGACGACCTTGCCGCGACGGTCCATGGCGAACGACACCACGAGGATGCCGTTGGTCGAGGCGTGACGACGCTCGCGCAGGGCTTCGCCCTGTTCGGGCACCAGCATGCCGCCGTCGATGAACAGGCGACCGTTGGGCACCTCGTCGATGATGACCGCAGGTCCGGGGGCCAGACGCACCATGTCGCCATTGCGCGGGGTCACGGCTTGAGGGACGCCGAGCTCGGTCGCCAGCAGGGCGTGTTCGGCGATGTGGCGGCGCATGCCGTGGACCGGGATGGCGATCTCCGGGCGGGCCCAGGCGTACATCTGGCGCAGTTCGCCGCGGCAGGGGTGACCCGAGACGTGGATGCCGGGGTGGTCCTTCTCGGTGTAGAGGCGCACGCCCCGCTCCGAGAGACGGTCCTGCAGAACGCCGATGCCGAGCTCGTTGCCGGGGATGATCCGGGCCGAGAAGATGCAGTGATCGCCGCGACCCAGCTTGACCGTCGGGTGGGTGCCTGACGCAACGCGGGCGAGCGCTGCGTTCTGTTCGCCCTGACTGCCGGTGCAGAGATACAGGATCTCGTCTGCGGGCCAGACGCGGGCCTCGTCGTCGGACAGGAATTTCTTCACGTCCGACAGCATGCCGACATGCTTCGCGGCGGCGGTGATGCGGTGCATCGAGCGGCCGGCGAGGAAGATGCGACGGCCGTGCTTTTCAGCGGCGCGGATGACGCTGTCCATGCGGGCGACGTTGGAGGCGAAACAGCCGACGGCGATACGGCCGGTCTTGAGGCTGCCGATCAGGGTGTCGAGTTCTTCGGCAACGCCCGATTCGGAGCCGGCGAAGCCTTCGGAGAAGACGTTGGTCGAGTCGCAGACCATGGCGAGGATGCCCTCGTCGCCGAGCGCGGTGATGGCGGCGCCGTCGGTGACTTCGCCGATGACCGGGCCGTCATCGATCTTCCAGTCGCCGGTGTGGAACACGGTGCCCAGCGGCGTGCGGATGGCCAGGCCGTTCGGCTCGGCGATCGAGTGCGTCATGGTGATCATGGTCACCTTGAACGGATCCAGATCGATGGTGCCGTTCAGAGGCACTTCGTGGATCTTGACCTGGTTCAGGATGCCCGCTTCGCGCAACTTCTCGCGGATCAGGAAGGCCGTGAACGGCGTGGCGTAAAGCGGCGCCTTGATGCGGGTCCAGAGCCAGCCGAGCGCGCCGATGTGGTCTTCGTGCGCGTGGGTCAGGACGATGCCGCGGATCTTCTCGCCCTCGAGGAAGGACGGATCGGGGACGATGACGTCGATGCCCGGCGTCGACGGATCGCCGAAGGTGACGCCGACGTCGGCGATCAGCCACTGGCGGTCATGCTCCGGGCCGTAGCCGTAGCAGTTCAGGTTCATGCCGATCTCGTTCGAGCCGCCGAGCGGCAGGAAAACGAGTTCGTCGTTAGCGGATTTTTTCATTCAGTCTTTCAATGCAGTATTGCGGCGCCAGATTTCCAGCAGTCCGCGGATGGTCAGGTCCGGATCAAACCGGTCGATGAATTTCGTTGAGCCTTCGAACAGGGAGGCCACGCCCCCCGTGCCGACGACGGTGAGCGGCGCGCCCCACTCGGCCTTCATGCGCACGACCATGCCCTCGATGAGGGCGATATAGCCCCAGAAGACACCCGATTGCATGCACTCCACCGTGTCCTTGCCGATCACACGATCCGGCTTCTGGATGGCGATACGGGGCAGTTTTGCGGCGGCCTCGTGCAGGGCTTGCAGGGAGAGGTTGATTCCCGGTGCGATCGCACCGCCTTCGAAAGCGCCGTCAGCGGCCACGATGTCGAATGTGGTGGCCGTGCCGCTGTCGATCAAGAGCAGGTCGCCGGGGTAGATCAGGTGCGCGCCGATGGCGTTGACCAGACGGTCGGCGCCGGCTTCCGACGGCTTGGTGATCCGCACTTCGATGCCGAGCTGAGCGTTCTCGCCAATCACCAGCGGCTCGTTGTTGAGGTAGCGGCGAGCAAGATTACGCAGGTTGAACAGCGACTGCGGCACGACGCTGGAGATGATGCAGCCGTGCAGGTCGGCGAAGCTGAGGCTGTGCATCTGCAGCAGTTGGGTCAGCCAGACGGCGTATTCGTCGGCGGTGCGATTGGCCTCGGTGGCCGTGCGCCACTGGGCGATCCAGCTCTCGCCGTCATGGACCGCGAACAGCGTGTTGGTGTTGCCCTGTTCGATCGCCAGCAGCATCAGGCCGGTTCCTTGCCCGCCGGGGCTCCGAAGAAGACGTCTCCGGCGGAGATGAGGCGCAGGGTCCCGTCAACGAGGCGCAGGCGCAGGGCGCCGTCGGCGGCCACGCCCTCGGCTGTGCCGGAAATGGTTTCATGGCCCAGTCGGGCTGTGCAGGGACCCTCGATGCCTCGGCTGCGCTCGACCCAGGCGTCGAGGACGACCTGAAAGCCGAGCGTCTCCCAGCGGTCCATCCAGATCGCAAAATGCGCGGCCAGGATTTCGGCGGCGGCTTCAGGCTTCGGGGCCGCGTGGACATCGCCCTTCAGGTGACCGGCGATCGAGGTGGCGGGGCGTTCGGCGCCCGAGGGCGCGTCGCTCAGATTGACGCCGATGCCGACCGCCAGCCAGAGCAGGCCGTTCTCGTGGGCGCCGGACTCGACGAGGATGCCGACGGCCTTGTCAGCGCCGATCATCACGTCGTTGGGCCATTTGATCGTCACCAGCGGCGCGGGGACGAAGGTGCAGACCAGATCGGCGGCGGCGAGCGCGGCGACGAAGGTGATCTGGGCGGCTTCCGCCGGGGCTTTACGCGTCGTCAACAGCAGGGTGGCGGCGAGGTTGCCGGTCTCGGACACCCACTCACGCCCACGACGACCGCGACCGGCGGTCTGGCGGCGGGCGGCGATCCACAGGGGACCGGCCTCGCCCGCCTCGGCCCGGCGACGGGCTTCGGCGTTGGTGGAGTCCGTCTCTTCGAGCAGCAGGATGGAAGGCGTCACCGCCCTACCCGGCTCCGAAGCCGATGGCCGCAGCCTTGGTCAGGGGCTCCAGGAAGGTCAGGGCGACGATCACGAGCGGGAACGAGAAGGCGGCGCAGATCCAGGCGATCGACAGCGCTTCGGCCGGCGCCTTGTCGGTAGCGACCTCGTCCAACGGCGCGTCGAACCACATCAGCTTGATGATGCGCAGGTAGTAGAAGGCCGCCACGACCGAGGCCACGAGGCCTGCCGCCGCTACCATCCAGTAGCCCGAGCTCGCCGCCGCGCCGAACACATAGTATTTGGCCCAGAAGCCCGAGAACGGCGGCATGCCGAGCACCGACAACGACAGGACGGTCAACGCGATGGCCGTAACCGGGCGGGTCTTCTTGAGTCCGGCGAGGTCGGAGATCTTGCGGATCGGCTTGCCGTTCTTCGATAGCGACAACAGGATCGAGAAGAAGCCGAACTGGTCGATGACGTACAGGGTCATGAACATCAGCAAGGCCTGGACGCCGACCGTGGTGCCAGCCGCGATGGCCAGCAGGGCGTAGCCGATGTTGATGATCGAGGAATAGGCCAGCAGGCGCTGGATGTCCTTCTGGGCCAGACCGCCGAACGAACCGACGGCAAACGAGAGCAGCGCGATCAGCACCAGCACCTGCGCCCACTGGTCGTGGATGCCGATGAACGGGCCGTCGAGAACGCGCGCGATCAGGACCATGGCCGCGACCTTGGGGGCCGTGGCGAACAGGGCGACGACCGGGGTCGGGGCGCCTTCATAGACGTCGGGCGTCCACATGTGAAACGGCGCGGCCGAGACCTTGAAGGCCAGACCCGAGATCAGAAACACGAGGCCGAAGATCAGACCGGGGCCGACGTCTCCACGCGAGGCGACTTCGGCGATGTCGGCGAAGCGCATCGAGCCGGTGAAGCCGTAGATCAGGCTGGCGCCGTACAGCAGCAGGCCGGACGACAGCGCGCCGAGGACGAAATACTTCAGGCCGGCTTCCGAGGCCTTAAGGTTGTCGCGGTGGAAGGCGGCGAGGACGTAAAGCGCCAGCGAGTGAAGCTCGATGCCGACGTAGAGCGAGATCAGGTCGCCCGACGAGGCCATCATGCTCATGCCGACCGAAGCCAGCACGATCAGGACCGGGAACTCGAATTTGGCGATGCCGGTGCGCCGCATCCAGCCTTCGCCGAGGATGATGGCGACGGCGGCGGACAGATAGATCATGACCTTGGCGTAGACGGCCAGCGGATCGGCCACATAGGCGCCGTGGAAGGCCGCGCCGAGCGGGCCGTTGGCGACGACGGCCGAGGCCCCGACGAGCAGGGCGACCGCAAGGATCGAGATCATGCGCGCGCTCTTCTCGCCGAGGAAGGCGCCGAGCACGAGCAGGATCAGGGTGCCGATGGCGAGCGTGAGCTCCGGCGCGGCGAGATGAAGGGCGGAGGACAGATCAGGCATTATGGTCTCACCCGCCGATCGCGGCACGGTAGGCACCCACGACGGCGTCGACGGAGGCGGCGGTGTAGTTCAGCACGAGGTCGGGCTGAACGCCCAGCCAGATTGTCCCGATGATCAGGGGCACGAAGATCAGCAGCTCGCGCTTGTCGATGTCCGTGATGGCGGCAAGGGCCGGGTTGGTGATCTCGCCGAACATGACGTTGCGATACAGCGTCAGCGCATAGACCGCCGAGAAGATCACGCCCGAGGCGGCGACGAACGCCACCCAGGTCGCGGCCTGATAGCCGCCGGTCATGGTCAGGATTTCACCGACGAAGCCCGAGGTGCCCGGCAGGCCGACGTTGGCCATGGTGAACATCAGGAAGATCGCCGCGTACCAGGGCATGCGCGAGGTCAGGCCGCCGTAGAAGCTGATCTCGCGGGTGTGCATCCGGTCGTAGATGACGCCGACGCAAAGGAAGAGCGCGCTGGAAATCAGGCCGTGGCTCAGCATCTGGAACACGGCGCCCTGCATGCCCTGCGCGTTGCCGGCGAAGATGCCCATGGTCACGAAGCCCATGTGCGCGACCGACGAATAGGCGATCAGCTTCTTCATGTCCGTCTGACGGAAGGCGACAAGCGAGGTGTAGACGATGGCGATGACCGACAGGGTCATGACCAGTGGCTGGAACATCTGCGACGCGATGGGGAACATCGGCACGTTGAACAGGATGAAGCCGTAGCCCCCCAGCTTCAGCAGGATGCCGGCCAGAATGACCGAGCCCGCCGTCGGCGCCTGAACGTGGGCGTCGGGCAGCCAGGTGTGGACCGGCCACATCGGCATCTTGACCGCGAACGAGGCGAAGAAGGCCAGCCACAGAAGCGGCTGGAACTGGGCCGGGAACTGGAAGGCCTGCAGTTCGGGAATGCTGGTGGTGCCCGCGTAATAGGCCATCCACAGCATGGCCAGCAGCATCAGCACCGACCCCAGCAGGGTGTAGAGGAAGAATTTATACGAGGCGTAGATCCGGTTCGCCCCGCCCCACACGCCGATGATGATGAACATCGGCACCAGCGTGCCTTCGAAGAAGATGTAGAACAGGAACAGGTCCAGCGACGTGAACACGCCGATGACCAGCGTCTCCAGCACGAGGAACGCGATCATGTAATCGACGACGCGCGTCTCGACCGACTTCCAGCTGGCCAGAATGCAGATCGGCAGCAGGAAGGCCGTCAGCAGGACGAACAGGATCGAGATCCCGTTGACGCCCAGATGATAGCTGGCCCCGGCGAACCAGGTGTGCATCTCGACGAACTGATAGGCGGTGTTCGACTGATCGAACTGCGCCGTCAGCAGGACCGACACCGCCAGGGTGACCACAGTGGTCCCGAGCGCGATCCAGCGAGCCATGGGCGCAGCCGCATCAGCGGACTTCTGCGTGAACCGTGCGGCCAGCACGAGCAGAGCTCCAACCAGCGGCAGGAAAGTGACGATGCTCAGGATTGCGGGCACTGTCAGGCTCCGAACGCATAGAGGGCGAAGGCGAGGAAACCGGCGACGCCGACCAACATCACGAACGCATAATAGTAGACGTACCCGGACTGGAATTTAGATAGCCAGCCGGCCGACTTGAGCGAGGACCAGGCGGCGCCGTTAGGACCCCAACCGTCGATGATCTTGACGTCGCCGATCTTCCAGAAGAAGTCGCCCAGCGCCTTGGCGCCCTTGACGAAGACGAAGTCGTACAGCTCGTCGAAGTACCACTTGTTGTACATGAACGCCCAGACGGGGCTCTGGGCGTCGGCCCACAGTTTGGCGACGCCTTCCTTGAGCACATAGATCCAGAAGGCGATCAGGGCTCCGAGGATCGTCAACACCAGCGGCGACAGCTTGACCCACATCGGAACCTCGTGGCTCTCGTGCAGGACGTGGTTGTGCTCGCCGGTGAAGATGGCGCCGCGCCAGAACTCGTGCTCGCCGTGACCGATGAAGTTCGGGGCGAAGACCATACCGGCGAACACGGCGCCGACCGATAGCAGCAGCAGCGGCACGACCATGACCCATGGGCTTTCGTGCGGCTTCAGCGGGCCGTGAGCGTGATGCTCGTCGTGGCCTTCTGGTTCCGAATGGGTCTCGAGCTGGGCGTGCGAGGCGTGGTCGTCATGAGCGAGAGCCGGGGCGTGCGCGTGGTCGTCATGCGCATGCTCGTCTTTCCAGACGGGCTTGTTGTGGAAGGTCATGAAGATCAGGCGCCACGAATAGTAGCTCGTCAGACCAGCGGCGAGGACGCCGATGAAGAAGGCGAAATAGCCGACGGGCGAATGACCGCTCGAGGCCGCCGCGTAGGCGCTCTCGATGATCGAGTCCTTGGAATAGAAGCCGGCGAAACCGCCCACTTCGGGGATACCCAGACCGGTGATGGCGATCGTGCCGATGACCATGACGGCATAGGTGATCGGCATCAGCTTCCACAGGCCGCCCATCTTCCGCATGTCCTGCTCGTGGTGCATGCCGTGGATCACCGAACCGGCGCCGAGGAACAGCAGGGCTTTGAAGAAGGCGTGCGTGAAGAGGTGGAACATCGCGCCCTGATAGGCGCCGACACCGGCGGCGAAGAACATGTAGCCGAGCTGCGAACAGGTCGAATAGGCGATGACCCGCTTGATGTCGTTCTGCATCATGCCGACGGTCGCAGCGAACAGCGCCGTGATGGCGCCGATGACGGCGACGATCAGCGATGCGCCGGGCGCATACTCGAAGATCGGCGACAGCAGGCAGAGCATGTAGACGCCGGCGGTGACCATGGTGGCCGCGTGGATCAGCGCCGACACGGGCGTCGGGCCTTCCATGGCGTCGGGAAGCCAGGTGTGCAGGAAGAACTGGGCCGACTTGCCCATCGCGCCGATGAACAGCAGGAACGCCGCCAGATCGATAGCCGACCAGTTGTGGCCGAGGAACTCCCAGGTCGTGCCGGCCTTGGACGCGATCATCGGGAACAGCTCGGCGAAGTCGATCGTGCCGAACATCCAGAAGATGGTGATGATGCCGAGCGCGAAGCCGAAGTCGCCGACCCGGTTGACGACGAAGGCCTTGATGGCGGCGGCCGAGGCGGTCGGTTTCTTGTACCAGAAGCCGATCAGCAGATAGGACGCGAGGCCGACGCCCTCCCAGCCGAAGAACAGCTGCATGAAGTCGGCGGCGGTGACCAGCGCCAACATGGCGAAGGTGAACAGCGACAGATAGGCGAAGAAGCGCGGGCGGCTGTCGTCTTCCGACATATAGCCCCAGCTATAGAGGTGGACGAGCGACGACACCGTCGTGACCACGACCAGCATGGTCGCCGACAGGGCGTCGATGCGGATCGACCAGATCGACTGGAAGTCGCCGACAGTGATGAAGGGCGCCAGACGCACGGTGAAGGCTTCGAGCCCACCCCAGGTCCAGGCGCTGAAAACGATCCAGGCAATGGCGCAGGCGAAGAACAGCAGGCCGGTCGTGATCGTCTGGGAGACGAGATCGCCCAGACGGCGACCGAAGAAGCCGACGATGGCGGCGCCCAGAAGCGGAGCGAAAACGCCGAGTGTAACGAGCAGTTCGAAGTTCACGATCAGCCCTTCATGACCGAGGCGTCATCAACCGCGATGTCGCCGCGGTTGCGGAAGAAGGTCACCAGGATGGCGAGGCCGACGGCGGCCTCAGCGGCGGCGACGGTCAGGACGAACATCGCCATGATCTGCCCCTGCACGTCGTGCAGATAGGCTGAGAAAGCGACGAAATTGATGTTCACGGCGAGCAGGATGAGCTCGATCGACATCAGGATGACGATGATGTTCTTGCGGTTCACGAAGATGCCGAACACCCCGATGGTGAACAGCATGGCGGCGACCACCAGATAGGCCTGCAGACCGACCATCAGAGAAGCTCCTCGGGGGTGACGCCGGCGCCGGTGACGGCGCCCTTGATCTCGATCGCGGTCTTGGCGTCACGCGTGACCTGATCGTGGATGTTCTGACGACGAACGCCCGGCTTGTGACGCAGCGTCAGGACGATGGCGCCGATCATGGCGATCAGCAGCACGATCCCCGCCGCCTGGAAGAAGTAGACGTAGTCGGTATACAGCACCCGGCCGATGGTCTCGATGTTCGAGGCCTGCAGGGTGGCCGCCACCGGGACCGTCGCGTCCGCTGCGACGCCGCCCGAGATGACCGCCGAGGTGATCACGATCATCTCCAGCAGCAGGATGCCCGCGATGATCACCGCCAGCGGCAGGTAAC
>DASVTM010000001.1:0-2995 GCA_036387575.1 Brevundimonas sp. | reverse complement strand
AAGCGACACGTACTTTATGTCAATGACGCTTGACGTAGGTGCGCTTGGTGTCCAGTTTGCTTGTCATTGAGACAACCACCCTTGACGGAGATACGTTATGACAAAGACTCGGATGATCGGTTGGGCCGCGATGACGGTTTGCGGCCTCGGCTATCTGGGCTGCGCCGTGATCGCAGTGCTGGCCAAGACTGGTGACCTCGACACGAACCGGGCGCTGCTGCTGGGCGCCGTATCCGCCCTCATTGGTGAGAGCGGCCTTTGGGTTGCCGCAGGCTGCCTCGGCCTGACGATCTTCAAGAAGCGACAGGCCCTGTTTGACAAGGTCTTCCGCCGTCGCCCGCCGCTCGCGAACGCAGGCTGACGCGACCGGAAAGCCAGACGGGGGAAGAGTTTGACGACGCGGGTTCGCCCGCCTAGTGAACGGACACCTCCCTTTTCAGGCTTTCAGCATGCCCCCGCGCCACCCCGACACCATCGTCCCTCCCCCCGAAGAGATCGTGGTCGCCACCAAGCGTGTCGCCTGCGACGGCGGCAACGGCATCCACGGCGCGACCTTGGGCCATCCGCTGGTCTATCTCGACATGGGCGAGGACGATTTCGTCGAGTGCAGCTACTGCGACCGCCGCTTCGTCCTTTCGGCGCACGCCCACAGCGAGAATGAATACCTCGACCCTGCGGCACGGCCTCCTGAAGCACACTAGGCTTCAGCCGACATCACAATCGAAAAAGGGGCGGCTTCCGGATCGGAAGCCGACCCTCTTCATTTCAAGCCCGGCGCGGGATCAGTCCTCCGCGAGGACGATGACCCGGTCTTCCGGCAGGTATTCCAGAACTTCCGACTTGGATGGATTGACCACGACGCCGCCCATGTTGCGAGGGTCGGCCTCGGCCCCCTCGCGCTTGCGGCGATAACCGATGGCGGTCTCGCCGCGCCGACGGGCGGCCTCGGCGATGGTGTAGAAGCTGAGCGGGCCAGACAGATCCACATAGTCGCCGACCGGGCGCATGTAGATTTCCGAACCGTCCTCATCCAGCAGGTCGTCGAAGATCGAGGACAGGAACTCGTTCTCGGACGCCTGGGCCAGCATCAGGCTGACCAGTTTGTTGGACACCACGAAATCGTCGGCGCGAGTGACCTCGGCCAGCTCGCGGTTACGAATGTCGATCATCTCGGAGACCACGCTGATGTGGGTGCCGAGCCGTTCCGACAGCTTCCTGAGGTGCAAGAGGGTGATCAGCGTCCGCGTGTCGGCCGACTGGGCCTCCATCGTATCCGAATAACCCAGCACCATGATCGAGTCGTAGGAGACCGGATCCAGCGCCGCGAGCGAGGCTGAATGGCTGGTGTCGATAACGACGGCCTCGACCTTCATGTTCTGCGAGCCCAGCGGCATCGACAGGATTTCCTCCTCGAAGCCCGGAGTGTCGCCGGCGACGGTCAGGACCGAGCCCGGCTTCACGTATTTGGACAGCTCATGGGCGATCATGGGACCGCGACGGTTCCAGCCGATAATCAGGGTGCGTTCCGCCTTGCGCTTGACCACGGTCGGCTTGCGCATGGCCGAGGCGTCGATGGCGTCTTCCGGCATTGGCGTCAGTTTGATGGCCTCGTCGTCCTCGGCGATGATAATCGCGCGCGAACCGGCGACGATGACCTCGTCCATCGGCGGATTCATCCTCACCTTGCCGTCCGGGTAACGGATCCCGATCAGGGCGGAGTCTTCATAGCCCATGACGGCATCGCCATAGGTGACGCCGATCAGCTCCTCCAGCTCGGTCGTGTAGATTTCACAGCCGTCGAAATCGAGCAGCTCGGAATAGACCGCCGACAGGCCGGCCTGACGGCTCGACTGCACGACGATGCGGGAGATCAGGTCGTCGGCCAGCACCAGCTGGACCTCGTCTCCGCCAACGATGCGAGCGACTTCGGCGTTCCTGGCGTCGCGCAGCTCGGCGGCGATGCGATAGCGTTCCTCGCGGCGCTTGGGATCGTTGGTAAGCGCCAGAACGGTCTTGATGACCTGGCTGTCCGGATCGTCCACGCCTTCGGGCGAGACCACGATGATGGAGCGGCAGGTCTGGGCATTGACTAGCGACAGGTCGAACAGGTCGGTTGGGTCACCCGACCGGCAGATGATGCGCGTGTTCTTGAGGTCGGGGACCTTGTCCGCGATCTCGTCCTCCATCTCGACCTTGTCCTTGTTGGCCATGATGACGACACGCGGTTTCTTGCGGCTCTCGTTGGCGACGACCAGTTCGGAGATGATGTCGAAGATCGACGGCGACCAGTTCAGGATGACGGTGTGATCGGTCTCCAGCACGCGCGACCGGCCCTTGCGCAGGCTGTCCAGCGCCGAGTCGAGGCCGGCCGAGATGATCGAGATCAAAGCCGAAAACACCAGAATGCCCATCAGGGTCACGAACAGCGTGAGGATGCGGAAACCCCAGCCCGCGTCGCCACCCATCGTGCCGGCGTCCATCGTTCGCATCAGCGATTGCCAGGCAGCCTCGACGAAGTTGAAGCCTCCATCAGGACCCATATGAGACAGAGCCAGCACCGAAGCCGCAAACACGATGACGATCAGGGTCACCAGGCTGAGCCAGCCGACCAGCGCGATCGGGCCTGCGGCCATCGACTTGTCGAAGCCGTACTTCAGGCGCTCGCCGAGGCTCGCCTTGCCGATCTGCTGGCCTTTGGTCGTGGTGGGTTTGGGCGCGGCGCCCTTGGACGCGCTGCGCGC
Source organism: Brevundimonas sp. (assembly GCA_036387575.1). Lineage (GTDB taxonomy): Bacteria > Pseudomonadota > Alphaproteobacteria > Caulobacterales > Caulobacteraceae > Brevundimonas. Next base: position 254 of record DASVTM010000001.1, on the reverse strand, counting down.
CGCGTTTGCGCGGGTCAATGATCCCATGGTCTCGGAAAGTCCCCCACGCCGTGCGTTCCCCCGCCGGCGCTGAATATGTCCGCCGGCCCCCTGACCGACGATCTCCGCGCCTTGTCACCCGAAGTGATTAAGGAACGTCGAAGCGAAATGAATACGCCTAAGCCGCCCGCTTTAGAAAGCCTCGTTTTCGCACTATAGGCCGCCGACGACGGGCCTCACGGGCGCGATCAGGGGAGCCGCAATGCGCTATCTGC